>RKSB01000050.1 GCA_007571095.1 K189A clade bacterium
CCAGTTTGGCCAACAGACCAAGAGAGGTCGAATCGATGCACAGGGCCTTGGTCAAATCAACCACCAGTGCACGTAAGGACAGGTTCTCAAGCATGCTGTTGACCAGTTGATCCAGCGTTCCGCACAGGGTAACCCTGACATCGCCGATGAATTTGAAGACATAGACGCCGCCCACATTGGCGGTGAGAATCTTGCCGGCTTTCATCTTTTTCGAGTCCGGCCAGTGTTGGACAGCAGCAGGCAGCAAGCATCATCCGGCAGCGAACTTCCGCCGCTTTCGTCGGGCTTTATTTCCATCCCCAGCAAATTCCATACCGAGTCGATGTCCCGAGGCAGATGGGCGGCCATGTTGAGTAATTGCTTTTCCTTTTCAGCGATGGCGTCGCCCGGCATGATTTCCAGAACTCCGTCGGTAAACAGGGTCAGAGCAAAGACTTCGGGTAAATCCAGGTGGCCGAAATCATACTCCGGGTCGTCAAACAAGCCCAGAGGCGGGCCGGGTAATTTTAGTAGCTGACAGCCTTTCGGTGAAGCCAGTAATGGGTAAGGGAATTGTCCGGCGTTGGCGTAGCGCAGTCGGCGAGTGGAGATGTCGATCACGCCAAGAAACAGGGCGACATGACGGCCCAGTCCGGCCTCAAGCAGCCTCGCATTCAGCCAAAGCAGGGCTTCAGCCGGATTGTTGAGCATGTAGCGACCATGCTCACGGCGAAAACGTCTTGAAAAATTCTTGAGCAAAACAGTGGCAAAGGCCGAACCCACACCGTGACCGGAAACATCGGCCAGGTAAAAGGCCAGATAGTTTTCGCTGATTTGGAAGTAGTCAACAAAATCGCCCGACAAAAGCAACGAAGGCACAATCTGGTGAGACAGTCGAAACGGACCCACGGTCATGGGCGAAGGTGGCAACATGCTCAACTGAACGGTTCTACCTGCCTGCTGATCAAGCTGTAGCTCGTTCAGGTGTTTCTGCAACTCGTGGTTTACCTGCGTCAGCCGATGCTGGTATATACGTTTTCCAGCCAACAGTTGAGAGTGCTTGAGGCCCCTGATAATGGCCCGATCAAGATCGGCCTTCTGAAAGGGATGGCTCAGATAGTCAATCGCCCCTTCGTGCATGGCATCGACTGCATCTTCAACCGAAGATTCGTCAGACAGGGCTATGACGGCCATGTCCGGGCAAAGCTCGTGCCAGAGATGGATCACCTTGGAGTTCTCATCGTGTATGTGCAGATCACACAAGGCCAGCGTTGGCGTTGTTTTTTCCAGCCAGCTACGCATTTCCGGCCAGGTGGCGGTGGCAAAGCAGACAAAGCCCGAAGCCTCAAGCCAGTCGACAAGCCGCCCTCGCCTGCCCTGGTCCGGCTCGAGTACCGCTATCGCTTTTCGGTCTTCTTCGAGACTAACGGAAGAGGTGTCCTCTTCTGGAAAATCGCCCAATGACACAGCCAGCTGATTCTCCGTTCGTTATAAGTAAACAGTTCGCACGGTCGGTGAACGAAAAAATTCAGAACTCGTCTTCCAGAAAGGGGTCCTCAACCGCACCGTCATTGATGAGGTAGTCCCTTCTCTGAAGGTAAGCATTGCGATAAAACTCGTATTCGTCTCCGGTCACGACAAACTCGATAGACAGCAGTTCCGCCCTGTCGTTAAGGAAATTGGCACCGAAGAGGACAAGTCGTTCGGTTTGCTCTATCGCCAGCAGACTGAAGGGGTTCATCAAAATATCGACCACTCGGCCGATGGCACCTCGAACCGTACTCGGACCGAAAAAAGGCAGGACCACATAGGGCCCGGGAGGCACTCCCCAGATGGACAAAGTCTGATCGAAGTCCTCGTACTCACGTCTCAAACCCATTCGGGAAGCCACATCGAGTATACCAAACACACCCATAGTGGAGTTGATCAAAAAACGCAGGGCACCGACAGCGGCCTTGCGCGGACGGCCCTGAAAAATCTTGTTGACTGTACTCGGGATTTCCGAGATGTTGCGAAAGAAATTACCGACTCCCTGCTTCAGGGGGCCGGGGAGCAGCACTCTGTAGGCGCGAGCAAGCGGCTTGAGTATGGCCTTGTCAAGCCTGCTGTTAAAGGCGTGTATTCTGCGGTTGGAGGCTTCCCAGGGGTCAATGCCGACCTCGTCTTCGGCGGCCTCTTTCACAACCTCCTGGCCAACTTCCGGAGCCTGTACAACCGCTGGCTGCTGGGCAAAACTGCCGTGGCCAAAAGCCAGCACCAGGCTCAAGACCGAAAGACGGCAGAGGGCGTGAAGGGAGAGACTCTTTGAAAAAAGAGGGCGCGCAGTCGAGGGTGGTTCTGGCTCAATCATCGGCTTAAAGCCTGACCTTTAACCACAAGACGATTCGGAAAACCTTGTCGGCGATTCAAGGGCACGGACAGCAAGGGCGTCGAATGACCAGATAACGCATTGCCGAATAATCTATCACCTTTAAGCTGAGTATGCACTCATGACTGCTGTCGACACCCTTTGCGGGAGTGTCGAACAAAATCCGAAGGAGAGTCTGGCCTCCTCACCGAGAGAGGTGTTGCATACCTTCTTCGATGCCTCGTACAGTCAGGGGATACATCTTGTCATCGACCAGTGAGCGAGTAATTTCGACCGATGACGAGTAGTCCCAGGCATCTGCAGGTGTCGGATTGATCCAGATCAGGCCGTTGTAAACCGCCCGCAAGCGCTTCATCCAGAGGGCTCCCGGCTCTTCGTTCCAGTGTTCCACACTGCCCCCTACATGCGTGATCTCATAGGGTGCCATGGTGGCATCACCGACAAACACGACTTTATAGTCACCGGCGTATTTGTTCAGAATGGATGCCGTTGGAATCTGGGCGGCTCGGCGGCGTTTGTTGTTCTGCCAGACCGACTCATAGATGAAATTGTGAAAGTAGAAGTGCTTCATGTACTTGAATTCGTTGCTGGCAGCCGAAAACAGGGCTTCACATACCTCAACATGCGCGTCCATGGATCCACCGATATCAAAAAAGCACAGCACTTTGACGGTGTTTCGCCGAGTCGGGCGCATTTTGATATCGAGCAGGCCGCCATTGTGAGCCGTTGACCGAATGGTTGAAGGCATATCCAACTCGTCCTCACGACCCGTTCGAGCAAGCTTGCGCAAGCGACGCAACGCCATTTTGATATTGCGAGTGCCCAACTCAACAGAGTCGTCGAGATCCTTAAATCTGCGCTGTCGCCATGTTCTTTCGCGAGATTTTCGACCGCCGGCACCCTGTCCACCCTTGCCCTTGGGGCCTTTGCGATTGTTGCCTCGCTCTTCGCCCTGCTGGCCATGAGGGTTGTTGTCATTGTCCGGGTCCCGAATGGCCGGTGCCTCCTGCTTTTCCTGAAAGGCTTCTATCAGCTTTTCAAGACCGCCGATCGAGTCAATGCTCGCCAGCTCTTCGGGTGTCAGGGAATTCTCGAACTCACGTCTCAGCCATTCGTCCGGAATCATCGAGCCAAACAGGCCATCGAGGTTCTCCAGACCCTTGAAGAAAGCCGCGAAACTCCGGTCAAACCTGTCGTAATGCTGTTCGTTCTTGACCAGACAGGTGCGCGCCAGCAGATAGAAGTCGTCCATGTCGGCGTGGACAACACCGGCTTTCATGGCTGCCACCAGATCCAGCAGCTCCCTGAGAGTCGTCGGCACACTGTAGCGCCTCAAGGTCAAAAAAAAGTTAATCAGCACTCTTTGAGCCTCTTTTTTTGCAGGCAGAACGCCTTAAGTGGTGGAGCCCCGACGAGTCATAAAGGCCAGCCGTTCCAGTAGCTGAACATCCTGCTCGTTCTTGATGAGGGCTCCGTAAAGAGGTGGAATCGCCTTGCTGGCATCGTGGCTGGTCAGTATCTCGTCGGGAATGTCGTCACTCAAGAGCAGCTTGAGCCAGTCTATGAGTTCGGAGGTCGAAGGTCTCTTTTTCAGGCCAGGCACCTTTCGAATATCAAAGAAGATTTCCAGTGCCTTCTGGACCAGGTTGTATTTGATTTTCGGAAAATGGGCTTCGATGATCTGCATCATGGTTTCACGGTCGGGAAACTCGATATAGTGAAAAAAGCAACGGCGAAGAAAGGCATCAGGCAGTTCTTTCTCGTTGTTGGAGGTAATGACCACCACCGGTCGATGCCGGGCAACGATGGTCTGGCCGGTTTCGTAGACGTGAAACTCCATGCGATCAAGTTCCCGAAGCAGGTCGTTGGGGAACTCGATATCGGCCTTGTCAACCTCGTCTATCAGCAGCACCTGCCGAGTGTCGGCTTCAAACACTTCCCACAGGCTGCCCTTTCGAATGTAGTTTCGAATGTCCTTGACTCTTTCGTCGCCCAGTTGGGAATCACGAAGCCGAGTGACCGCATCGTACTCGTAAAGCCCTTCGTGAGCCTTGGTGGTGCTCTTGATATGCCACTCAAACAAGCCTGTATTCAGGGTTTCGGCGATCTCTCTGGCCAGCATGGTCTTGCCGGTACCAGGCTCACCCTTGACGAGCAACGGACGTTCCAGAGCAATGGATGCGTCCACCGCCATGGAAAGCTCTGGCGTGGTGATGTAGGTGTCGGTACTCTTGAACATAGGGCAGGTTCTCAAAGTCGAATGAGCAAAGTCTCGTTATGGCCCCTGATTATAGGCCAAGAAATCTTCACCGAAACCCGTCGAATGGGTCGCGGCGTCGAAATGGCCTCACAATCAGCGAAAACAGCCGCAAACGAAGAGCCAGCATAAGCCCCGCAGAAGCAGCCAGAGAGACCTGCAAAACCTCAAGCGATTGAGCAGGCTGGCCGGGATTTCTCAAAAAAGTTTCAAATGCTGCCACGATAAACGCCGGAGCATACTGGCCGGCATAATCAGGCACAGGTGCAGGTGCCCACAAAAATACCAACAGAAGCACCAGGCTGAACTGCCTGAGAAATTTGAAATAAAGCAGAAATGTCAAATGCCACGCCGACCACAGCAGTATCAGACTGACTGCAAAATAGGCACTCCAGAAGTAGATGTAATGACCCTGCATATCGACTCATTGCTCCTTCGGGGACAGGCCGTCGATAAACGAACGCCCCAAAGCTTCCAGCCGCCAGCCTTGAAAGCCGACCGGCAGAGGCTTGCCTTCGCGACAGGCAATCAGCAAATCAGAAAGCATTTTTTTGTTCCCCAGCAGAGCCGCCGGTATGTCGAGGCTCTCCGCTTTTGCGGATATTTGGGTTCGCAGTTTTTCCAGCGAGTCCATTTCTGAGGTTCGCACGCCTCGAAGCAGAGGCTTGGGCCAGCGATCCCTGGGTGCGGCATCGGCTTCGGCAATCGTTCTGGCCAATTCGCAACCGTAACGGTGCTTCAATTTTGGGTAGTCGGCAAGCACCTGCTTCCATTCTGTTGTCCTGGCCAACTGAAACAGGATCTTGTCTGAAACCACCCACTGCCTTGGTTGATTGCGCCGCTTTGCCTTCTCCTCGCGCCATCTGCACAAGCGTTGAAAACGCAACAAATGCGCCCCCTTGAGCTTCCATGCCGTCTTGTACTGCCTGTAATAGAGCGCGCTGCGACGCGCCGGCGGCAGGCACTGGCGGGCCATCTCCTCTTCAAACCATGTCGTCCGCTTCAGGGCCTTCAGCCTGCCCTGTAACAGCTGGTGAAGCTTCGGCAGGTAGATGACATCGTCACAGGCATACTCAAGCTGCCTGCTCGACAGGGGACGCTGTAACCAGTCCGACATGGTCTCGGACTTTGCCAGTTCGACATCAAAAGCCCGAGCAACCAGAGCCTGATATCCAGACAAGTGATCAAAGCCGACAAACGGAGCCGCAACCTGAGTATCGAAGAGGCCCTGAGGATGAATCTTCAGATGGCAGGAGAACAGATCCAGGTCAGACTGACACCCGTGCATCACCTTGATAATCTCCGGTGCTTTTACGAGTTCCTTGAATGGCTCCATGTCCTTGATCGACAAAGGGTCTATCAGATAGGACTGGTCGGCGACCTGCATCTGGTAAAGTGCGGGCAGAGGATAGTAGGTTCGCCGATGAATGAATTCGGTGTCTATACCGACTATGCCTTCTTTTCGGGCATGCCTGATGGCATGACCCAGAGTCCGAGTGCTGTCCACATAGATGTGGTCGTGCCGGTTGCCAGACATGCGGTGGTCGTCAGTGCGAGCAGTCACGCCTGTCGAGCAGGGCAAGGCCCAGAGTCGGGCCGTCCATGTATCCAAGCTCTCCGCCCATGGGGACACCCTGGGCGATGCGCGATATTTTCAGCTGCATGCCCGCCAACTGCTCTCGAAGGTAGTGGGCGGTGGTTTCGCCCTCAACGGTCAGATTGGTGGCCAGAATCACTTCCTTGAAACCGCCCTCCTGCACTCTTTGAATAAACAGGTCAATACCAAGGTCCTTCGGCGTTATGCCTTCCAGAGGCGACAAACAACCCTGCAACACAAAATAACGGCCCTGATAGTTGGTCTGCTCGATGGCCAGTGCGTCTCCGTAATTTTCAACCACACAGATCTGTGCCGGCTCGGCACGTTCTTCGGATCGACACCAGGTGCAGACGTCATCCTCTGTCAACATTCGACAAAGCCGGCAGTTGCCTATCGAGTCGAGTGCCGATTGCAATGCCTGTGCAAGCTCATGGGCATCGTTACGATGCGAAGCGGTCAGCAGATGCAGTGCCATTCTCTGGGCAGTGCGAAGGCCTACTCCCGGCAACACTCTCAGCCGAGTCATGAGCTCCTGAAGGCGGGGTTCGGTTTTGATCATTCGGGTTGCAGGAACCTGTTACTCAAGGCATTTGCAGAAGGCATGCGCATTCGCCTGACTTGTTACCCATGGCTGGCATATTTTGATGGGGATGATTATAGTTAATCTGGAGTCAGGGTGCCTTGCGGGTGCGGTCTCCGAAAGTTCCAAGTGGCGGATTTTGGCTTGAGGAAAATCTGAAAACAAGTGGATGCTCTGACCCTTGCTCACATTGTATTTGGCGGGCTGGCTCTCGGTTCGGCTGCTATAGCCCTGTTTTCCACCAAGGGGCAGAAGACGCACCGCACAGTCGGAAAGGTCTATTGCCTGAGTATGTTGGGAGTGTTTTTGACCGCCATTCCCATGGCCATAAGAACCAACAACCTCTTTCTCTTCCTGATCGCCCTGTTTTCGTTTTATATGGCGTTTGCCGGTTGGCGATTTGCCCTCAACAGATCGGGAAAGGCTTCGCGAGTTGACTGGATGGCTGTCGGAATAATGATTTTTTCGGGCCTGGGTATGCTGGCACTGGCGGTTTTTTATTCCATAAGTGGCAATTCACTGGCTGTCGTACTGCTCGTGTTCGGTGGTCTGGCGGTTGGCCTCGGCGGGCAGAATCTTTCGGTCTTCAAAAGCGCATCAGCAGTCGGCAGAGTTCGTATCTCTCGACACTTGACCATGATGATGGGCGGTACGATAGCGGTCATCACAGCCGTACTGGTGGTCAATGTCGACTGGGGGCCTGACTGGGTCTGGTGGATTCTGCCGACAGCGGTTATCACGCCCTTCATCGTCAGGGAAAACAGAAGGTTGCTGGCCTGAAAGCCTCCTAGGCGGTCAGCAAGGCCAGCAGAGTCCAGCAGACCGCGGCCAGGCCGGCGGCAAGAGAAGCCTGTGGAATCTGGGTTTTGACGTGATCCATCAGGTCGCATCCCGTGCATACTGAACTGAGGACCGTCGTGTCTGAAATCGGTGAGCACTGGTCACCATAAACGCTGCCATCCATGACCGCTGCAAAACAGAGCGTCATAAACAGATAGGGGTTGCTCAGCTCGGCACTGCCGGCGATGGACCAGGCCAGAGGCATGGCCAGAGGAAATGCAACGGCGTAGGTCCCCCAGCTGGTTCCCGTCGAAAAGGCGATCACCATGGTCATCACCTGCAGTATGACCGGCAGCAGAAAGAAGGGTAAAAACTCACCCAACTGCTCCACCAGATAAGTACCGGCGCCAGTCTGCTGACTGATTGACCCCAGCGTAACGGCAAGCATCAGGATGACCGAGCCCATCACAATGCCCTTTAACCCCTTTTCAAAACCGGCGATCAGATCACGCAGGGCCATGCCTTTGGCGAGAGCCATCAGCCCTGCCACGACCAGCGCGAGGCCAAACGCCCAGTGAACTCTGGGTGATCCGTAGACGATAAAAGTCCCAATTGCGGTTGCGATCAGAAGCCCCAGAGGAAGAAAGAATTCCAGCACACTGGGCGAATAGCCCGTCGGCGGATCACTGCCTTCGAGGTCTTCCGAAGCGAGAACCTGCGCGCCCTTCCGATTGAGGGCACCGGTCGAACGCGCCCGATCAATTGCGGCGCGCATCTGGCTGCCGAGCCAGGGGGATTTGTCGATACTGAGCAGAAAGGTTCCGAGCACTGCAAAGATGGCGTAAAAGCAGAAAGGGACACTGGTAAAGAAAAACCGCAGGCGATCCGCCTCAGTGGCCAGAAAGGACACACCGCCGACAAAAATAAACGCCTGAATGTAGCCGGGCCAGGCGTTGAAAGCCAACTGCGAGGCAATGGGAGACGCTGTTGAGTCGACGATATAGGAAAGCTCTTCGTGGCTGATGCGCTCCTTGTCGGCGATCGGCTTGACCGTTGTACCTACCAGTACCGTGCTGACAGTGCCACCCTGAAAGAAAATCACTCCCAGCATCCAGGCGACAAGTTTGGCCGTTCGAGGTCCACGTACAAAACGAACCGTCATGAACTCGGCAAAGGCCTGTGCCGCCCCGGTTTTCGACCAGACACCCATCAGGCCGCCCAGCAGCCATAGATAGAGCACCAGTATTCCGGCGGCCGACACAGTACCCAGTTCGGGCACCAGAACCTCGCCGGTCAGGTCGTACCGAGTGAGGACAAAGGCTCCCGAGACGATACCGCCAAAAAGTGCTGTCAGAGGTTCTCGAGTAACCCAGCACAGGACAATGGCCACCAATGCCGGCAACAGGGACCAGAACCCCCAGTGTTCCTTGCGAGTCAGTTGCAGGTATTCGAGAGTGTCAACACCGTCAACAGAGATGATCCGGTAGACAAAATCCTCATCCGTTGTGGGTGTGCGGCTGCCGTTTTGTGCCGCCGGGTTCAGCGGCGACTCATTGATGGGAACCGGCGAGATAAAGTTTCGAGCCTGCCCTTGCGTGTAGTAGAGCCGGCCTGCCTCATCCTCCTGAACATTGAGGACAAGCTGTTCAACCGTCTGAACAGGTTGTACGTAGAGCCCCACAAGCACCGAAGCAACCAGTGCCAGAAAGAAGGTCAGGAATTTTGCGAAGCCCGGCGGAAGATGTTCCAGAAGAGATGTGTTGGCACTCTTGCGAGTCATAGACTGCTACCGTTTAGAGGGAAAGACCGGCCAGTTCAATCAGGATTATAACCGCTCTTTTCTCGTTGGCGGAACTTCTTTATAAAAGGGGCTTATATACCTGACCTGACAAGTTCTTTCAGGCACGGGAATCAGGAACGCTTGACCGAATGCGGAAGACAGTCGTCCGATTTGTCGGCAGACGGCTTGTTTACCGACACCTCATTGCCGACAACGGGCTTTCGAATGCAGCCCTGGCAGGGTACGCACCAGCGTCTTGGGAGTCGCACCCTTCAGGTCTCGTTGCGGGTCAAG
>RKSB01000091.1 GCA_007571095.1 K189A clade bacterium
CAGGATCATCTCGCCGTCTTCACTGACCGCCGAATAGACAAAGCCGGTGACAAAATCGTTGACTTCAGGGCTGACCATAGTCACCACTCGCCACCGATAATCGGCATCCGGTTGCAGGCTCTCTGGCGGCATCAGAACGATGGCATCCTGACCCAGTTCGAAGCGAATACTCTGGGCTACTTCCGGGTGCAGGTTGACCTGCATTCCAACCAGCATCCATTTTTCGGCAGTGGTCAATTCGGGCTGGTCAGAGTTGCGTAACCAGCGAACAGCCTTGAGCGGCTGGTTGGGCTTCAGTGCCACAGCCTGCCCCTGAATGGATTCCTCTGGCCGAACCTCGACCTCCAGGGCGTCGTCATCGAAGAACATGGGGGCACTGAGCCAGTAAGCCAGATCGTCCAGTTGCTGGCGAAGATCGGGATGAATCTGCCTGGGCAGATCGGGTATTCGGGCCAGTATGTCTTTTCTGAAATCAAATCGGTGCAGATTGCCGGGCGCGCCTGAGTCGACGACGGTTTGCAGTTCTGACATGAAGGCGAAGTAGGCTCTGAGCAGGGACAGGATGTTGGATCCCTGACTGAGTTCCTCAAAACCGACGACATGTGTTGGAGCTCGGTTGATGGCGGTGCGAAAGAGCTTGCTGGACACTCTCTGTTCATTGGTCTGTTGCCAGGCTTCCAGTTGAGGCAGGCCGCCGCTGCCGGAAATACCCGACATCCTGCCGTTGAGTTGCCCTTGCTGAGTTGACGGCAGTTCCAGAGAGTCCTGCATTCCGTTGCTTCCGGTCCCTTGACCGAAAGTGGACCAGGCCTCGCCATAACTACTCAATGTACCGAAGGGCGCGCCACCCAGCGCAATGTCTTCGGGCAGTGCACTCATGCTTCCATCCAGACGTTCCAGAGCCTGGCTTTGGCTAAAGCCTTCCAATGCGTCTTCGATGCCTTCGCCACCCTCTCCCGGCGCGGTTGTTTGAGCTTTCTCAAGAAAAGGATTGCTGCTGGCTCCGAAGCTGTCCTGCTGGCCCGATGCGTTGGCCGTCAGAAAGTGCCAGTGCCGGGGCCTGTGGTCGTGGTCTTTGAGAATGGACATCACGATATAGAACTGGTTGATGCTGTAAACATCTATTCGAATGGCTGCGATCTGTTGCGGTGTCAGGGTGGAGAGGTAGCGGTCGAGCGAATTGTTCTGTCGCAACAACTGGTTCTTGTGGAAAATCTCGCCTGTGTAGTAGTTTCTGGCGAAATCGTCATGCAGCTCGATGATGGGCATGGTGGCGTGAGTGGGATTGCGATCCAGCGGCGAGGTTTCGTAGTCATGCAGCCGTGCCGGCGGGCTTGTCGGCAGGGCATTCATGACCAGAGAACTGGCGATATTCCGACTCAAAAGCACGGCCACTTCTTCGGTTTGTTCGAGCTTCCTCTGCTCCTCTTCGTTTCTGATCATCAGCGAGATGACCGTCATGATGACGATAATGGCCACTCCGTTGGCCAGAATGTCGGCCAGAGCGGTGCCGGTGAAGCTGGTCGGCAACAGTCTTCTGGCAGTAATCAATTTTCCAGGGCCTTTTTGATGAAGGGCGGAATGTCGTTCAGCGAGACCGACTTCAGCAGTTCGTTGTTGGCGATGATCCAGCCGATCGACAGAACCTGATTTGGCATGCTGGTTCGAAGGCAGTTGCGGGCTTTGGCCATGGTGGACACGCTGTCTTCAAGGATGGCGAAGATGATTTGCTGCCTCTCTGTCTGGTAGATTTTTCTGGCATAACGGACAAAAGCACCGCCGGGCTGGCAGATCGCATCGGCCGACACTGTCTCGCCGCTTTCGACAATCCTGAGTTCGTGCGGAAAAGTAATGACAACAAAGCCGGCTCCGTTGGCTCCCCAGCCGACTCGATACAGACCCTCTTCCGAAGCGGTTTCCAGATGCTCGACCAGAGCACTTGTCGATAGCAGGTTGATAATCAGGAAGAGCACCAGCATCAAGGCAAAGATGCCGCCGAAGATCTCAATCATGGGCGTGCCGCTGGTGGACGATTCTTCGTCTGACATGGTTGTACCGATTTCAGCTTCCTCGGCGGACGCTGTTCTCGTAGTCGATCAGAATCGCCTCCTCCCATCTTTGCAACAGGGTCTGGAGCAGCATCAGCAGAACGCTTAAGGACAGGGCAATCAGGGTGGTATCAAAGGCAATCCCCAGAGGTGCGATGGCCTGCCCGAGGTCGCTTGAGAATTCAGACACCTGCTGGTTGCTGATGATCTTCTGAATACCCGCCGCCGCCAGCGAAATACCCAGAACTGTGCCGATGAAGCCGAGAATGGGAATGGCCCAGTTGATGTAGCGCAGGATGGCGTAGGAGTCAGCCGATTTCTTCCACAGGGTGTGAAAGAAGTTGTCGTCCAGCTTGTGAGAATCGGCCTCGACTTCGGGATCTCCGGCAGATGTGGCCGACCCGTGTGCCTGCACAAGTAGCGACAGCCTGTCCTGACTTCTCAGCAGAGCCTTTTCTTTTCTTAGAGTCCATGCCTTGTTGATCAGGATGAGCGTGGCCCAGAAGAAAAGTATGAGTGTCAACGGAGGAATGATGCCTCGGTCGAGGAACTTTTCGGCAACCCATACCCAATCGGTGTTGCGCAACTGGAGATAGTGAACAAGCAGCAGGACATAGGTTGAGATGGTTGTACCCATGGCCAGGCTCAAGACGATGGGGGGACCGAGAAAGAGTGTGGCCAGGTGGTCGGCGGACTCCTCCCTGCTTCGAATGTTGCGTGCGTTGATCAGCGTGTAGGCGATGTAGAGGGGTGGGGTCAGTAGCAGTAGGGCGATGACTGCCGCTACTCGAATGTTCTCATCCGAGAGTATGGAGTCAAGTGCCTGAAAGGACACGCCGAAGCCGACCGGAATCAGCAGTGCCAGCAGGATGAACTCGGCTGTTACTGAGGGTGAGGCTTGCCGAAAAACCCTGGACAGCCAGAGCGGTAGCGAACCCACCAGAACACCCAGAATCAGCCCGAGATCGGGTGCAAAGGCAAAGGCAAAGCCCACTCCCATACCGGTCAGCCCGCACAGGGGCAGAAAGAGCAACAGCCAAGGCCAGCGCGCCCGAAAATAGCTCTGGATTAGAAGGCTTTGAGTTTGTTCAGTCATGTGAAATGGCTGTGGTTACCCTTTGTATCCCTTTTAAGGAAAGGCTTTGCGGTCGGGTCTTTTATTGTTCGCCCCTTCGGCGGTTGGAATTATAAGTCAACCTCTATGCCGAATGAGGTTTTTCGTCCCTCTGTCCACTTTGGACGCTGACAGGCCGGCAATGTTCCGAACGGTTTCAAATTCGGGCTTCAGTCTTTTTGCTTTCGCCGAA
>RKSB01000134.1 GCA_007571095.1 K189A clade bacterium
TCATCCTGCTGTTCGCTTTTGGTTTCCTTTTTGTTTTCCATAGTCGTCAAAGTAAGCCGAAAAAACGGCCGAAGAAAACGCCTAGTTTAACCAGCAACGCCCGCTTCTTCAGCCCTGTGCATTGTCGATTATTGTAAGACAGGCGAGAAGCTTCTCGGCAAGCTTTTGAATAGTGGCACTACTTGAGCCTGTCCAATCGAGCGTTTGTGAGCGCAATCAGCGAACTTTCTGAACACTGTCAGCGCAAAGTTCCGGCTCGGCAGAGTGCAGAAAAAGAAGATGGTCTCGACGATCTGGCCAAAAGCTCACAGGTAGCGAGGATTCATTCGCCCGCTATTCATCCGAGAGCAAACCGAAGAAACGCTCAAAGAATGCCCTCAGTCTGTCCAGTACCGCCTGCTTTTTCACTTCACGCGCATTGTCCTGGCTGAATCGAGACATGGGCGGCAGGATTTTGGTGATGGCCATGCCGGTCTGAGGCTGACACCCAAAGACCCAATATCAGTGTAAAAATACTCTAGCCACCAGGCTTGTTTTCGTAAGGACCAAGAAACCTTTCACCGTTGAAGTGAATGAGGTGTGCAGGCGTATTTGCGCACCAAACCTCAGTCTCCCAGGAAATGTCACTGAGATAGCGTCTCATAACGCCACGGTCGGGAAAGGCGGTAACGTACACGAGACCGGGCGTGGCGTCCTTGAAAAGAGTTGCCAGCTCGTTGTGCCGCTTTGGATCGACAGGGCCGTGACTGGTCACGGACTCAATCAGCAAGAGCCAATTTCTGTCGGCGAGGTATAGCACCACATCAGGCATTTTGCCATGCGAATCGACAGTCACGCCCAACTCGCTCAATCGATCCGCCTGGAAGTAGCTGTTCTTTGCTCCAGCATCTCCCACATAGATCACCTCTGAGGCCGGGGCAAAACGTGGGGCAAACTCGTCGATTATCTGTTTGATTAGCTCACTATGTGCTCCGGCGGTCAGGCTGATCTCAAGTTCGTTGGCCAGAGTAACGGGAATCATCTGCATCTCACGGTGTTCAGCCCGTTTCCTGGCAAGCGTTTCCTGGCCTTCAAGGTAGGTTGCAAGGGTTGCCTCCCATTGATCGGTACCGAAGGTCAGGATTACTCGAAACGATTCCTCGCTGATCTGGTAACAGGCTTTCGGACTGTTCACCGATCTGTCGGGCAAGTCGGGATTGTAGAGCGCAATTCCAGCTTCAACGAACTGATGCATGGTCTGCCTGCGGAATGTCTCGCGTGTGTTAGGGGCGTATTCTCGTCCGTAGTACTCTTGTGCGAATTCCATAATCGGAGTGATCCCGATGAGTGGCTTCTTCAACACGTCCCACTGGCCGTCAGCCTTCAAGTCTACAAGTGCAAGCAGCGTGAGGGCTGAGCGATGGTTGTGCTGCCCTTTCGGCATTCCGAGTGCTTTTAATATCTGCAAGGCTTGTTCAATCTTCTGTTGTGCCTTCAATGGGTCGATTTTATCGGCCATCTTGCCTGACTCCCTCTCGATAATGATGTCTATGTCGCTTTGGGAGAGTGTCGCTGTTGCTACCTCCTTTCCTATACGCTCCAACACTTCGCGAGTTGGGTAACGTAGCCATCTCAGATCGGTTGCATTGACCTGAGTATGCCCGTTAAATTGCCTGAAATAGCGATCCACAAGGCTACTGTTCAGGTAAAGGTGAAGCCCCACAGCCAAATGTTCACCGATGCCCTCCTGATTGGCGTGAAATACATTCAAGTGGTTTTCAAAACCCACCAGTTCGCCAGGCAAGTCTGATCGGTAGATCGAAGCTACAATCCGGCGGCGTTCCTCTTTCGATGTGAAACGGCGTGCTACAACATAGTGGCCCTTGTTTGGCCAGAGCCAGCGGCGGCTGTCTTTGGATATACGAATTGCGTTCGGTTTCTTCATGGTCTTCGGCCACTGGAGTGCACCGCCCTGAAAATGAGCGGCGTAGAGAAGCGGTGCAGCACCCTCCTCAAGTTCGGCTCTCAGATCGTCCTTCAAACGAAAATCCACAATGGGCCCGGTTGAAACAGAAAGGCCGATTTCATCAAGCGTGGCGGTAAAGCGAGCCATGCGGTCGATGACCGCCTGCTCCATATCGTTGGCGGCGATATGAACGAACTTGCCCGAGTCGGTTGGCCGGATAACTGCTTCGTGATTGACTGTGCGCTGTGTCATATCGGAAGAGACGCAAGCACCCCTCCCTGCATTTACCTCGAACTCGCTACTCTGGCTTGCCGTGATGGTTACGGTGCTTCGTTCCCTGTCCTTGACGGCATGCAGAATGATGTTTTCCTGCAGTACTTCGTCACCTCGAAAGGCGGTGTTGCGTTTTTCGAAAATATGGATGTGGCGCAGGGTCATCATGCCGAAGAACGCCTCTCTGAAGGGTTTGAAGTAAGGTCCGTTGCAGAACGAGCGCGGCACGATCGCCACCAGTTCACCCCCTTGGACAATCTGCTGAGCGGCAAGAAAAAGGAACCCGGTATAGAGATTGGATGTTTCGATACCGGCCTCGCGCAGCGCGGCCCGGTGATTGGAGGCCGAGCGTATCTTCTTGTAAGGCGGGTTCAAGATGGCATGAGTAAATCCGGCATAGACCTTGTCCTTGACTTCAAGCATTGATGGCTGGTTTCCATACCGACTGTCGAGGATGAAGTCACACCCTCGAATTTCTGTCATGCACGGCACTTGCGACAATGCGCATTGCTCCACTGCCTCGTCCAGCGTTTTGCGCAAATAATCGAGCAAAAGAACCTCAATCTCATAGCAGGTGAGATGAAGGGACTGGGGTATTTTGGCTTCCGTGCCCAGTCTTTCGACAAAGGCTGCGGTCAAGGAGCCGACACCGGCTCCTGCATCAAGCAGCCGAACATCGCCATGCACATTCTCAAAGAGACTTGCCATGAAGCGGCCAATCGGCGCAGGTGTCATGTATTGACCGAAGGCGGATCTTTTCTTTGAACTGAGCTTCAAGCTCGCATCGATCCGGTAAAACTCTACGGTCTCTGTAAAAGCGAGTTGCGTCATCAACTATGATTTGCTTTCATCAGCCATGCCCAGTATGCGGGACAGAAATCTCGGTCGTACCAGCTTTTGGCCGGCTCAATCAGTGCATTTGAATCCAGCAGGTACATCTAAAGCTGACCTTCGATTCCAAGCAGCTCACCCAGTTCACTGAGTGACTGGGAGTTCCCGAACCCCAGCCCCAGCATTTTACAGGCCGTCCTCTCGGTCATCTTTTGCGCCCTGACACTATAGATAACTGCTCGGCAGACCAGAGGGCTGGCCGCATTCAATTGGCAGAATCGGACCCAACTCTGGTCATGTTCGCTGTTTGCCTTGAGTCGGGCTGCCATGCTCGCTTTCTCGGCATCGTAGGCTGCCTGGAATTGAGTATTGCTTATCAGTCCCAGAGTCTTTTGACGTATCAGGGTTACCAGAGTGCTGACCCTGTATCGCCTGGATAACCGCCGAGCCTCTTTCAGGGGGTCGTTGGTTTCGTTGTACTCTTTTTGGAAATCTCTGGTTGGTACCAGAAATTCGGTGGCCACGGCACTGCACCACTGTTCCTCATCGTGTGTCTCTTCGGTGGGTCTCGGACTGCCGGAAAGGGCTGTTTTGCCTAGCATCAGATGAGCGAACTCGTGGGCAAAGGCAAATGCCTGGATGCCCTGGTTGTCGGCAAGGTTGATGAATATCACTGGTGCGACATCGTCTGCCAGTGCGAAACCCCTGAATTCTTTGGGATTCAGCATGCGATGACGGTTTTCCATCATCATCGCCCGCATGACCAGTACATTGGCCAACTCAGCCGCTTCTGCCAGTTGCTGCAACCTGTCTTCCCAGGAGCCGGCTTCGGGTATCAGGGGTAGCTTCAGCAGATCTCGCATTTTGTTTGCCACACTTTCCGGCGAATCCTGCAGAGACGCTGAGCCGACGAGGTCACAGGAGTAGTCGGTCAGTTCCAGCAGATTTTCCCGATACCACTCCTGGCGCCACTCGCACAGATGGACGGCTTCCAGCAGTTCCAGGCTGGGCTTGATGATCTCGCAGTTGTCCGTGGTTCGCATGTCGGGCAAGGGCACCACGGCCTTGGGAGGCGGCTCGTCCTCCAACAGGTGATAATAGGCAATATGAGCCGATCTGGTTGTGTTAAGCAGCTGTTCCGGAGTGGGCTTTCCCCCTTTCAGCCACCTGGCTGCTTCACGTGTCCAGGCCGGTGCGCCTTCCTGATCGGGGTGCTTGCCGGTGCGTTCAAACATCCAGTGGATGATTGCAGGCTTGACCTCAATCCTTTCCTTGACAGCCATCCTGTTTTACCTCCTTGTTATGACTGTTCAGTTCGCCTTTTCAGCCCTTCGTATTGTCGATCATTTTAAGACAAACAAAAAACTCCTCGTCAAGCCAAAACCCTTCGGCAAGTCGGCGTATCCTGGTCGCACTTTCGTCTGTTCAGTCAGGCGTTCTCGATTGCAATCAGCGAACTTCTCCGCACTGTCAGCGCAAAGTGCTGGCTCGGCAGAGCACAGAGAAAGAAGGCGGCTTCGACTAGCTTGGTCAGAATGCTCACAAGTGGTGGAGCTTTATTCGCCCTTTGTTCGTAGAGATCGAGAGGAGCCCCTGATGGGTCCAGTTTCCTGGAGAACTCTCAGCATGGGCAAAAGTCAGGCGCACTCGACATATTTGTCGCAGAGCCAGAATAGACGCTACGCCCAATCTGACAGTCGTGATGACAAAGCTGATTATCGGCCCGATGGCTCAACCGGAAAATGCAATATCCAGAGTGGGCTCTGGCGGGGAAAAGACGATCAGTAGCAGTGCCATTAAAGGGAAGCCAATGTGTGCTTTGCGATGTTGCCGCTGTTTGGAAACCGCCTGCCCAGTGACGGCAGACGCGTAATCCTGACAGCTGTTGCCAGCCAGGCCAGAGCCAGCGAAATAATGATAAGGACGGGTGCTCCGATCAACAGCACCTGCAAGAATGTTTTCCTAAGCGGTGCCCGGCGGCTTGAGCGGAAAATGAAGAAAATCCATCAGCACTGCAGCAGGGTCGTTGTCGCCGGCAACGACATTTTCGGCGACAGCGAGTACTCTGCGCTCATGCTCACCCAAAAAGTGTGCGATCTGGCGTGCTTCTTCGTCTTCGTCTTCCCCCACCATGCCGGCCAAGGCTTCATATTGCGGCAAGGCCTGGGCCTTTACATAGGCCGCCATGGCGGCAAATTTTTCGCTCCAGGGCATGGCCTGCATTTCTTGTGCCGACTTCACGCCTTCGGCTATCGACTGGGTATTGTCGGACAATGACAGCCCATATCTGACCAGCACCGGACGAATTTTGGCCTTGCCTTCGGTTTCCAGCTGCAAAAGCGCGCCCAGAATATAGTGCTGATGGTCGTTTTCAGCCTCCTGCAACAAGGTTGAGAAAAACGCCTCGCCGAGCTGTTCGCCGTGATAGATCTCAAGCAAGGCATCCTTGAACTTCTGGTTGGCCATGGTTTTGTTCTCCTTCGGTTAAACCTGTGTCATCTATATTTGCGCGAGCACTCGGCAATGTTCAAGGTGGATTTCGAGTCTTGGGTATCGCTCCTTGCCGACTTTCCTTGAGCTGCTTTTCAGCCCTGGGTATCGCCGATTATTTTAAGGCAGGCTGAAAATTCATCGGCAAGTTTTCGAATAGTGGCGGCACTTCCCTCTATCCAGTCGAGTGTTTCAAGCGCGGTCGACGCCACTCGACGAACTTCGCTGTGCACTGTCAGGGTAAAGTTTCGGTTCGGCAGGGTGCAGAGAAAGAAGGCGGCTTTGACTATGTGGTCGGAATACTCATAGGTGGCGCGGTCAAATTCGCTCTTTACAGAGACATTCGCCCCTAGCTCCTCTCTTATTTCACGAATCAGGGCCTCGCGTTCACTCTCACCCGGTTCGACCTTGCCGCCGGGAAATTCGAACTTTCTGGACAGGTGGAGCTTTTCGGAGGCCAACCGCCGAAAGCAACAAACCGAGTCGCCATCCAGAATAATGGCGGCCACCACTCGAATAACGGGCTTTGCGTCCATGATTCAGGTCATTTCGAAGAGGACTTGTCGGTTGTGTCTTGTATTTGCATCGCCTTTTGAGCCGTCCGGTCGTCAGCGAGCAGCCTCGAAGTCGGCGGCATGCCTGCCTGTGATGGCTTCACAGCGTTTGGTGATCCTGTCGATAATTCCGCCGAAGGCATGGTTGCTCATACAGACGACGTGTACGGTGGATTCTTCTTTGGTCCATCCGGCAACCCTTTCGACGAGCTGGTTGAGGTCTGTGTTTGCCTCAATGCGTCCCGAAGATTCCTCTGCCAGCGAGTCGATGGACCATTGCAGATCCTGCTGATTCTGCCATATCGCCAGATCGGCCGAACTCGTGCAGTCGGCCAGCCGGTTCAGCAGATCGCCTCTTTTCATGGTGTGCGAACTTGGCTCTATCAGGGCGACAATGCGGTCATTCGGAAATCTGCTGCGAAGGCTTTCCAGCGTGCAGGCGATGGCTGTCGGATGGTGTGCGAAATCGTCATAGAGTATCAGTGCCCCCCATCGCCCGACTTCTTCCAGTCGTCGCTTGACGCCGGCGAAGCTGCTCAGTGCTTCGATCGCTGCTTCGGCAGGCACGCCGGCATGATCGGCGGCGGCGATGGCGGCCAGCGCGTTGGCGGTATTGTGTTCGCCCTGCAACGACCAGTGCACGTTTCCCAAAGGACGATCGTCCAGATACAGGTCGAAGCCCGTGGCAGTGGTTTCTCCTCGCCACAGGGGGTGCTGACCCTGTCCTTTAGTCTTGTGTCTGCCCAGCCAGACCGCCGGTGTCCACAAGCCACGGTCGAGAATTTCCCTGATCGTGTCGTCGCCGGCGGGCACAATCACTCGTCCGTTGTCGGGCAGGGTTCGAAGCAGCAGGTGAAACTGCTGCATGATGGCATCCAGATTCGGGTAGATGTCGGCGTGGTCGTATTCGACATTGCCGATGACCAGAGTGCGCGGGTGATAGTGCAGAAACTTGGCTCGCCTGTCGAAGTAGGAGGTGTCGTACTCGTCGGCTTCGACCACAAAGAAGGGGCAATTCGGGCTCAGTCGAGCAGAGGCCTCAAAATCTCTGGGCACGCCTCCGATGACAAAGCCTGCCTTGAGTCCGGCGTTTTCCAGTATCCAGGCCAGCATGCTGGCGGTGGTGGTTTTGCCATGAGTACCGGCGATGGCCATCACCCACCGGCCGGCCAGTACAAAGTCTTTCAGCCATTCGGCACCGGACAGAAAGGGCAGGTTTTCCCTGAGCAGATACTCGACCGCCGGATGCCCTCTTGCCAGGCCGGCATTGCCCAGAATGAACAGGTCGGGTGTTGGCCGAAGGCTGGCCAGATTCGACTGTGAACAGACATCAATCCGGTGTTCGGCGAGAATGTCGCTCATTGGCGGATAGATGTTCTGGTCTGATCCACTCACTCGGTGGCCAGCCTGCCGGGCGAGCAACGCCAGATGGCCTATCAGGGTGCCACCCACGCCGATGAAGTGCATGTGCACCTTTTAAGCCCCGGGCAGGGCAGGAAGTGGCAGCAGAATGGCCGTGCCTACCAGTGTCATCAGGATGATCGCCAGTGCCAGCAGAAAGCCTCTGGCCAGCGTGGTGTTAATGGCATGCTTGAGGATGAACCCAATCACTGTAAGTTCGTAGATTTGCAACCCCAGGCTGAGAATGGCGAGGATCAGCGTACCCGCTGTCACGGCGTCCTCTGTTCCACCGGCGTAGGGCAGAACCAGCAGCACTCTCGGCAGAGTCAGCAACAGGTCGCAACCGAGTATCGCATTCAGGGTTTTTGAGAACCTTTCCTCTTTTTCGGCTGTTCTGAGAATCAGCCATACTGCACCGCTGAAGAGTGCCGTCAGGACGACTGCCCAGCCGACCGCAAGCATCGGCGATATGTCGATGGCGGTGTTGTTGACCAGGGCGAGATACTGAACCAGAATGACGGCGGCCAGAAAGATCGCCGTCAGCAGGGGAGAAGCCGGTGTATGCTCGGGGCTTTCTCTCATCAGGCAGAGATTGAAGAAAAAACGCAACAGGACTGACATAGAGGCGAGAGTGCGGGCTTTCGTCCTCCTATTTTGGCACAAGGGGGCGAAAGAGTGGTTGTCGGTTACCATGAGAGCCATTCCTTGAATTCAGACACAGGTGCAACTATGCCGCCCAATCTTTTTTATGCGCAGTCAGGCGGAGTGACTGCCGTCATCAATGCCAGTGCCTGCGGAGTGATCGAGACTGCGCGAGAGCATTCTCAGGCAATCGGCAACGTACTGGCCGGCCGCAATGGCATTCTGGGTGCTCTGACCGAGGAGTTGATCGACACCAGCCTCGAGCTCTCGATGGACATTGCCTCGTTGCGTTCAACGCCTGGCGGTGCCTTTGGTTCCTGCCGCTACAAGCTGCCTTCACCCGAAACGCACGCCCGAGAATACAAGCGTCTGCTGGAGGTCTTTTCGGCACACGACATTCGAATGTTTCTTTACAACGGCGGCGGCGACAGCCTGGACACCGCCTGGAAGGTTCAGCAGTTTGCCGACAGTCAGGGCTATCCTCTGACTGTGGTCGGCGTTCCCAAAACCATAGACAACGACCTGCCGCTTACGGACAACTGCCCGGGGTTTGGCTCGGCTGCCAAGTATGTTGCGGTGTCGGTGCAGGAGGCCGGCCTGGACGTGGCCAGCATGTGTGCTACGTCAACTCGAGTGTTTATTATGGAAGTCATGGGTCGGCACGCTGGCTGGATTGCTGCAGCTGCCAGCCTGATTCAGGACGATTCAGGCTATCCGCCCTTGACCCTGTTGTTGCCCGAGATTCCTCTACAGCAGGAAGCGTTTCTTGCTCGAGTCAAAGATCAGGTTGCGCGATATGGCTATACCTTGGTGGTGGTTTCTGAAGGTATTCAGGGTGCCGACGGGCAGCTACTGTCGGCAAGCAGCCAGCGTGATGCCTTTGGGCATGCTCAGCTCGGCGGAGTGGCTCCTCGAATTGCTCAAATGATCACTCAGCAGCTTGAGTTGAAATGTCATTGGGCGACGGCCGACTATCTGCAAAGGTCGGCTCGTCATCTGGTTTCGGCTGTTGACCTTGAACAGGCTTATGCAGTCGGCAAAACTGCGGTGGAATATGCCGTTGCGGGTCAAGGTGGCGTGATGCCGGCGATTGTTCGGCTGGCCGAAGAGGACTATCGGTGGACGCTGAAGCCGGTTTCTCTCAGCGAGGTTGCCAATGTCGAGCACTGTCTGCCGAAGGACTATATCGCCGAGGACGGGTTCGCCGTCAGTGAACAGGGCAGGGCCTATCTGCGGCCGCTGATTCAAGGCGAAGCCCCGCCTTCTTATGCTCACGGGTTGCCTCGATATGTTCGGCTTAAGAACCGTCAGCTAAAGCCGAAACTGCCGGCCTTTTCTCCGGCCTGAGTCAGAGCGGCAACAGGGGTGCGATCACCAG
>RKSB01000022.1 GCA_007571095.1 K189A clade bacterium
CCTGTTCTCCTGAATTCCCTGGGTTCTGGCTCGGCTTGCCGAAACTTCAGAACTGACTCATGGTGTTGGCTGTACCACCGGCGAGCAGTGCCTTTTCGCCGAGGAAGTATTCCTTGTGGTCGTCTCCAACGTTGGAACCAGCCAGATCCTGGTGCTTGACCGCTGACAAGCCTCTTCGGATTTCAGTCCTCTGAACATCTCGTACATAGGCAAGCATACCTTCTTCGCCAAAATAACCTTTCGCCAGCACATCCGTGCTGAGTGCCGCCGTGTGGTATGTTGGCAGAGTGATCAGATGATGGAAGATGCCTGCCTGCGCAGACGATTTCTTCTGGAACTCCTGAATCAGCCGATCGGCTTCGGCGGCCAGTTCGCTGCCGTCCACAGACTCGTCCATCAGGCTGTCCGCCGAGTATGCCGAAACATCCCTGCCGTTGGCCTGCCACTCGGCGTAAACCTGTTCACGGAACTTCAGGGTCCAGTTGAAGGAGGGTGAGTTGTTGTAAACCAGCTTGGCATCCGGTCGAACCTTGCGGACTGCTTCGATCAGGTCCTGAATCTGCTTGAGGTTGGGCTTCTCGGTTTCAATCCAGAGCAGGTCAGCACCGTGCTGAAGACTGGTGATGCAGTCCAGCACTGCGCGGTCGAAGCCGGTGCCTTCCTTGAAGGCGTAGAGGCCGTTATCCAGACGTTTTGGAATGCACAGCCGACCATTCTGATGAATGGTAACACTGCCGTTTACCAGCTGATCGACATCACTGACCGGCACTGTGTCGAGAAAATCACAGTACTTGCTTCCCAGATCATTCGGCTTGATTGAAACGGGTACTTTCTGAGTGAGTCCGGCACCCAGCGAATCGGTACGTGCGACTATCACACCATCATCCACTCCGAGCTCCAGAAAGGCGTAGCGAACGGCATTGATCTTGGAGACGAAATCCTCGTGCGGCACCGTGACCTTGCCGTCCTGATGGCCGCATTGCTTGGCATCCGAAACCTGATTCTCAATCTGAATCGCGCAGGCACCTGCCTCAATCATGCTTTTGGCAAGCAGATAGGTGGCCTCTTCGTTGCCAAAACCGGCGTCTATGTCGGCGATGACAGGTCGCACATGAGTCTCAAAGCCGTCAATCGCAGACAGTATCGCCGCAGTGTCCCGACCGGCTGCTCTGGCTTCGTCCAGCGCGCTGAACAGCCATCGCAGTTCTCGAGCATCCGCCTGCTTCAGGAAGGTGTAGATTTCCTCAATCAACTCTGGAACGGTGGTTTTTTCGTGCATGCTCTGGTCGGGCAGGGGGCCGAACCGAGAGCGCAGAGCCGCGACCATCCATCCAGACAGATAGATATAACAGCGATCCAGAGTGCCGAAGTGTTTTTTGATCGACATCATTTGCTGTTGGGCAATGAAGCCGTGCCAGGCCCCCAGAGAATGCGTGTATCTGGATGTATCCACATCGTAGGCGGCCATGTCTTTGCGCATGATGGCCGCCGTGTGTCTGGCAATGTCGAGACCGGTCGAAAAGCGGTTTTGCAACTGCATCCTGACCACGTACTCTGGATTGATGGCTTTCCAGTCGGGATGAACCTTTAATTCATCGGTTACTTGACCGACCGCATCCATATAGGCTGAATCTACATGCTTTTGAACTTGATTTTGAGCTAATGGCATCTGAATTTTCAGACCTTGACGAAACGTTGAAGGATTCAACAAAGGTAGCAAAAAAAGCCGAGAATTACAAAGATTTTTTTCGCTTTGAGCCGCCTCTGACTCTTCACGCTTGACCTCGTATTTGTGTCTCGCCACAATAAGGAACCGGTGACGAACCGGTCAATCGCCGAGCATAACGGTAGCCTGTTCGGCCGCCTTGTGATGTCCTGGATCGCGAACCCCGTCAGGCCCGGAAGGGAGCAGCGGTAGTGGTTTTTGATATGTGCGGGGTATGGTCGGCAGGTTGCCACTCGGGAAGTGTTTTCTTGCGGTAACAACGGGGAATTCAGGCAAGCTTAAAGTATGTCTTATCAGGCACTGGCCAGAAAATGGCGACCGAGCCAGTTTGCCGAACTGGTTGGGCAGGAGCATGTTGTTCGCGTCCTGACGCATGCACTGGAAGAGGACCGTCTTCACCATGCTTATCTGTTTACGGGCACAAGAGGTGTCGGCAAAACCACCGTCGCCCGTCTGCTGGCCCTTTGCCTGAACTGCGTTGAGGGGACGACGGCCTCGTCCTGTGGCCAGTGTGACGCCTGCCTTGATCTCAGGGCGGGTCGTTTTGTCGATCTCGTTGAGATAGATGCCGCCTCACACACGGGAGTCGACAACATCAGAACCCTGCTCGACAATGCGCAGTTTCCGCCAGTGCGAGGACGTTACAAGATCTATCTGATCGATGAAGTGCACATGTTGAGCAAGGCTGCTTTCAACGCGCTTCTGATGACATTGGAAGAACCACCCGAGCACATCAAGTTTTTGCTGGCCACCACTGACCCGAGCCGGTTGCCGGTGACTATTCTTTCCCGTTGTCTGCAATTTCATCTTCGCAACCTTGACCCGAGCCTGATCGCCTCTCGTGTGGAGCAGATTCTGAATGCGGAAAAAATACCCTTCGAATCCGCAGGAGTTAATCGCATTGCCAGAGCAGCCGCCGGCTCGATGAGAGATGCCCTGAGCCTGGTTGATCAGGCCATCGGTCTCGGCGAAGGTCGAGTACTGGAGAGTGAGGTGACCGCCATGCTGGGTGTGGTGGATGCCGATCTGCTGGAAAAAATGTTTACCGCACTCGCCGAGGACAATGCGGAAAGCCTGCTTTCTCTGGCGGATGAATATATGGCGGGTACACCTGATGTGGATGCCCTGTTTTCCGCCATGGCATCGCTGGCTCGGCAAATTTCTCTGGTCTCCAGAGTACCCAAGGCTCTGGATAAGCGTGATCCGTCGGCCAAAGCGGTTCTGAAACTGCATCCTGTGTTGTCGGATGAGGCTTTGCAGGTCTATTATCAGGCCGCCCTGAGTGGGCGCAAAGACCTTCCGTTTGCCCCAGATGCAACCACCTGTCTGCACATGACCCTGCTGCGTATGCTGGCGTTTGCTCCTTTGCTCAAGCTGGGAAAAACCTCTTCTGCCAGTCGAAAAAACATCTCCATCGCTCTTCAGGACTCGGCTTCCTCCAGCGGCTCTGCTGCACCGAACGGCCCTTCCTCGACACCCAAACTTCCGAATTCGGCTTCGCCGTCTGTGGCTGACCCGAGCAAACCCGATCTGCCGAAAGCGACTGTTGCCCAGCCGCCAGCCGGAACTTCAGTCGCCGACAAAA
>RKSB01000073.1 GCA_007571095.1 K189A clade bacterium
GGTTAAAGCGTACCCAGCCAGCCTGGTCTTCCATTGAGGCAACCGCGCGCGTATTGAAAAGATAGATCGAAAAGTGGGTAGTCGGTGCCAACTGAGTCTGCACCCAGTCCAGAATGTTGAGTGCCCGTTGCCACTTCGGAGCCTCCTGCCTGGATTTTTCGTTGCCCAGCCTTCGAAGAATGATGTCCACCACATTATCATCCAGCATACTGGCCGAGCGGTCGAGCAAAATCAGCAGCCTGTTGCCGCTTAAATCCAGGCCGGAAAACTGTTGGCGGGCCTTTTCGATGTCAGTAGCGGAGTCGTCCTGAGGCTCCGGCTGTTTGGCCAGAGATTCCTGCAGCCGGCGAATACGCTCCTCGACTTGTCGCTGCCGGGCTTCATTCTGAGCCAGCTTTTCTTCAAGTGCTCGAATCGCATTGAGGAATTCAAGCATGCTTCGAGTCTGTTCTTCGGCGTCGTCTTTACGTGCCTGTAGTTCAATTTCGAGCATTTTGACCTGCGCATCAACCTCGGCAATCAAGGCCTCCAGATCGGCAACTGTCAGCAGGTGGTCCTCTTCTCTCTCCAGTTCAATTTTTTTGCTGGAATGATCCAGTAGCAGAAAGATGAGCACGACCGCCCCAAAACCACAGGACATGACATCCAGAAAGGACAGACTGAAGGTTTGAAAACTCCGTCTTTTGCGGGCCATCAGTTCAATACCTCAATCAGGCGGCATTCTCGACCCTCTATAGCCAGAATATCGCCCGTATGCAGTTGTGAATTCACCTTTGCGGTCGAATCGTTCAGGGTCAGCCTTGTCGCGCCTTCGGCCAGCAGAATCTGTCCTGCCTGCGACACAATTCGAGCCACTGGTGAACCCTCGCCGGTGGCGGACAGCTGCCCGTTTGAAAGGTGAATTTCCAGCGGCTTGTTCAGGCGAAAAGCCTGATTTTGGAGTAGCAGGTGAGTGGGCGGCCGGCCAGACTCCTCCGACGGCACATTCTCTTTTTGTGAAGGAGAAAGGCCCTCGGTGGCGACAGGTACCGACTCTGAACAGTCGAAATGAGTGACCATGGGCACGCCACTTGAATGACGAAGAATGCTGTTCGCCATTCGCAAAACGCCCGCCGCCACTGTCTGTTCGCCCAGGTAGTCTGCGTCCTGAGTCAACTTTTCGGGCAATAGTTCACGCCAGGGCAGAAACCCGTTTGCAACCAGGTATCGGCTGTCTGCACTTAGATGTTGGGCCAGTTCACAGGTGTAGTCGGTCATTATTTCTGCAAGCAGGCTCTGCATTCGATCTTCGGCTATGGTCAGGCTGTGTTCCTGTCGTCCCAGCCGAATACTGACGTGTTTTTTTGCTCGTCCTCGTCTTCTGTCGTCCTCCCAGGAATCCAGAATGTTGTAGAGCTGCTGTTCGGTGCTGGCCTCATGCAGGGGATCAAAGCGAGTCTCTCGAATGAATTGCCGAGAGACGGCCTTGATCAGATTGTCTTTCAGGTCAGTGATGCCAATCGGCAAACTGACAAAATGACTTCGCTGCAACCGGTCTTTTTTGCGTTCGATTTGAGTCAGCAGAGTCGAGTGCAACTGAATATCAACATAAAGGCAGGTCTCCTTCGCCGACAAGGCAGTCAGATCGAGGTTCTTTCCGACACCGGCCGCCAAAGCACTATCCACCACCGCCAGGGGTTCGAAAGGACAATGTTCGGCAATACCGAGCAGAATACCGAGTTGATCTTCACGAAAGCTCGCCGGTGTAACGAATACAGCTTTCTGTGATCGAGGTCTGGCCTGTTTCCACAGGTCAAGCAATTGTAACCAGGCCAGTTCGGCTGAAGTTTTTGTAATACCCCTGCCTGCCGGCCTGTTTGACAGGTGTTGCCAGAACGAATTGGTCGTCTTGAGTGGCTCAAGCTTGGCTTGTGTTTCGGCATCCGCACCAAACACCGGTGTCGCCGAAGAGAAATTGGCATAGCCCGAATTGGTGCAGAGAAGGTCGCCACCTTCCGAGATCTGTAGCCGGCTGTCGTTGATTTCAATGACGGCAAAAGTCATTTCAGGACACCTTCAGGTGCCGTATGAGCTGTTGGTCGACTTTGGCTCGTGCCTGAATGACCATACGTTCCTGCATGAACTGCAACTGATGCATTAAAAACATCAGAATGATTGACAGCAGGAGGGCAATCAGAGTGGAGTTGAAAGCCACGCCGAGGCTGGCGGTAACACCGGCAATGTCGCCCTCCACCGCCTTATAGGCTTCACCCAGCGCAGCACCTATGCCTCGAACGGTTCCGATAAAGCCGACCGAGGGAATGGCCCAGGCAATGTAGCGAACCATCGACATCTCGGAGTCCAGCTGTTCGTCGGTCTGAGTGCATATTCGATTGACCGTTTCAGTGGTGTCCTGAATGCTCTGGCTGGCCGAAAAACGTTGCAGGGCAGCCAGTAGCAGGTGAGGTAACAGCAGATTACGAGTATCTTCCGGCAACGCCTGCAAGGGCCGAGCGAAGGTTCTGGCATCGGAGGGCAGAATACTCAACCCTTCGTCGATCTGAATCAAATGCTCATCCAGTATGCGCGTGTTCCGACGAACGACTTGAAGCTTGAACGCCATTCCGACCATGGCCCAGAACAACAGTATAAAGCAGAACTCCTGTTCGTAGTCCTTGATCAGAATGGTGACCGAAGTGGGCGGTGCCGTATCCAGTTCGCCGGCGAGGTAGAGTGTACGATGTTCGCTCAGCAGGCCCTCGGCATGAGGACGAATGGCCAGCGTGTAAATACTGTGTACGAAGACGACAATGACCGCCAGCCAAACCGCTTGCTGCAACGACACCCGGCGCGAGAAAGTTTCTTCATTCATGGACTGTTCTGTGCATTTCGTCGCCTAGATGTCTGCCGGATAGGAAGCAGCATGGTCGGCTGACAGTTCTTCGGCGGCGGCAGATGTTTCCGCCGATGATGTCGAAACCTCTGGTTGCGACGGCTTCGTCGCTTCGTCCCCGTTCGACTCGGCCAGCGCATGGCCAACCAGTAACAACAGCAGAAAGAAAAGGGCTTTTAGTCCTGTCCGCTCGCCCTTCATTGCACAGTCCTTGCCAGCCGAAAGCCGATATCGTCACTCCCCTCAAGGGCATAGCGACGCCAGGCCAGGCGCAGTTGCTCTACTCTGTTGTCTCGCCAGCTGGACCCTCGAACCACTCTGTATTCTCCGGTTTCGGGGCCCGCCGGCGAATTGGACGGTGAGGGCGAATAGCGGTCCTCAACCCATTCCGATACATTGCCGCCTATGTCAAACAAACCGAGTGCATTGGCCGAAAAGCTGCCAACCGGTGCAGTCCCTGCGTAGCCATCCGAGTAATTTCTGAGATTGTACGCCAGCGCGCCAGTCTGATTGCCGAAATTGCCGATTGTTCGATTCGGCAGTCTGCTTTGCCCCCAGGGAAACTTCAATGGCGTATTCTGTCTCTCAGGCTGTCGGGCTGCCCATGCCCATTCAGCTTCAGTGGGCAGTCGGTAGCCATCGCTCTGCGGAATTCTTTGAACATCTTCATCGACAATGAGGTAAGCGGAAGACAATCCCTCCTGTTGGCTCAGCCAGTTACAGTAACGTACCGCATTCAACCAGCTGACCTTGACCACCGGATGCCTGTCCGGGTTCAGGTCAACGCGCCCAAGCGTGCCGGATGAGTGAGCCGGCATGAAAGCACGATACTGGCGGTTGGTCACTTCGGTCAGTGACAGGTAATAGTCGTACTCAAGCGTTACTTCCCGCCGAACCTGGTCTCGAACAAACCCGTGTTCGTTGCGCAGGGAACCCATTTTGACCACACCTGCCCGAACCAGCCGAAAGGACTGTCCCTGCCTGTTCTGATAGCTGAGTGCCTGGCTGGATTTTCGAGCTTCGTCCAGAGTCAGCAATCGAACCTCAAAATCCCTGGCGATACCGGGTTGAGGAACCAGACTTACCAAATGGTCGGAATACCCCGACCGTTTGACAGTGATTTGCTGTTCGACCGCAGGCAATGAAAGCGTCATGGCTCCTCGGCCCTGAAGTTTACCATTGACCCATATCTCGCTGTCGACGGGAATTGGCCTCACAACGACCTGCCCGAGCAAAGGAGTCAGACGAATTGTCAGGTCTGTTGTCAGGCTTTCATCTGCCTTCAGGGTTCGCTCGTAAGGCGAATAACCCTTTTTCTGCAGACTCAACAGGTGACTTTTTTGATCCGCCAGTTCAAGCAACAGGGGAGTAGTACCCAGATACCTGCCGTCCAGCAGCACATCCGCTTCTGTGGGTGTGCTTTTCAGCGAAACGCCTCTGCTCAGAGGGTTGAGTGTAATCACAGGCAGACGAAGAGTCTGTTCGGCTTGAACCTCCAGACGAGTTGAAAAAATCTGATACTTTTCCTGCACGACTTCCAGCCGAATTTCACCGGCTTCAATCGAAAAGACACTCGGGGTTGACCCCTGAAGTTCTTCGTTTATCCAGACAGATGCACCGGTGGGCCGGCTGTCGATGTGTACTTCCGCCCAGTTGGGCGACAGAGTTACTCGGGGCAGGGCTTGAGGCTGGTTCATGCCGGTGATTTCGACCGCCAGCGTCTGGGGTTTGTATCTGGGCAGAACAAAGACCAATAGCTGTTCACCGGCCGGTACCTTTGCCGTCAGAGGAGTCTGGCCAAATTCAGCTTCGCCGTCGGCCAGTTGCACGGAAGCACCGGCAGGAGAAGAGGCCAGGCGAACTTGCCCCGGCAGTTTTTTTAATTCGAAGGCAGGGCTTGAGGAGTCGCCGACGGTCAGTTGCGTATCCAGTGGAAAATAGCCTTCGGCCGTCAGCCGTATCGAATATTGCCCCGGCCGAATGAATAGACTCTTGCCGGCTCTCAGATAAGGAAAGGCATCCAGATCGAAACTCGCCTCATCGGGAATGACCGAGAGTTGAACAAGCCGACCGCTCAGTGCAAACCAGACGACAAGCAAGCAACCCAGTGCTGCAATGAGCATAACCGGCCAGTACCCAAGTCGTTTGCCGGGTTCACCTGAGGCAGACTCAGCGGGCAAGGTCTGCCGAGTTGGTTCAAAGTCGGTTGCCGGAATGACCTTGAATTCGGGCCGAGAATCCTCATCGCTCATATTCGTTCTTCGCAACGAACTTCAATTTCAAAAGATGAACTGCCGGGTTCCAATGTAAAGGTATGCTGAACATCCCGATAACCCCGTCTTGTTCCCGAGACAGTGTACTGCCCCGGTTTGAGTTCCAGTTCCATGCTCTCAAAGGGCTTGTAGCGACCCACCCGATAGAGGTGAACTCGAGTCATTCTGTCTGAGGTCAGACGCAATCTAACCGGCTGAACGGCCAGATTCAAGCTCTTTTCGAGTGCCGCCAACTGACTGCCCAGCAACTCGCCCACAGGCTTCAGATCGCCTGCCAGATTGAGGATTTGAAGGGCCAGCGAGTGAGTTTTCGGTTCGCTCAGCTTAAGGGGATTGGCCAGCAGTTCCTTGATTCTCTGATCCAGTTCGGCTCGACTCTTGCTGCGCTCAAGCCGCTGAATAATCTCGACTGAGTCGGGCTTGAGCAACAGTGCCCGATTGTGAAATGCAGCCGCCTTCGCCCACTCCTCCTTTTCTTCAAGCAGGTTCGCCTGAGTAGACAATTCGCCGATCTGTGCCAGCAGTCGCTGTTGCCGGACTTCCTGGATGCCGGCCTGTGCCCGCTCATCGGGGGAAATCCCGTTGGCTTCAATGAAGGCCGCTTCTGCCTCGTCGAAAGCCTTTTTTTTCAGTGCCAGAAAGGCTCTCGACATTGCATTCTGAAAGCTTGCTGCCCGTTGACTCGACCGAATCTCTCCGAGTAGTCGCCGAGCGGGTTCATAGGCTGCATCAAGTGTGACCGCCTGATTGACCGAGGTCAGTGCTTCAGTCAACTGACCGTTTTCCTGCAGAATTCTGGCGGCCGCCAGAAACTCCAGTACTCGGGGCCTGTTTTGCAGCCGCACTCTGAGTGATTCCGCAGTTTCGTTGGCCGGGCTGATGGCCGTCAGTTCAAGCAGACCCGATCGAGTTGCCGCAAAATCATTGGCAGCCAGGCTCTTCTCAATGGCTTCTATCCTGCTTTGTACCAGTGTCGAGTGGCTGTCAAGAATCGCCTGCATCTTCGCCAAAGCATCTGCATAGCTCTGCTCCGATTCCTGATAACGCCCGGCCTGAAACAGGCTGTCTCCGGCTTCGGCCTGGGAGCGAGCCAGCAAAAACGCCTCTTTTGCCCAGAGATCTACTCGAAACTTTTCCAACTCCAGCTGAATGTCTGTTAATTGCGTGACGATTTTCTGGACACTTTTTCGATAGCGGGCAACCAGGTCCTTTTGATAAGGAGAGATTTTGCCGGTGAGCCGAACCGTCTGTTCGTCGACTGTGCTTTGAGCAGCCTTTGAAGTGAAGTCAGGCAGCAGGTATGGCAACACGAGAAGCCCGCCAAAAATCAGCAGAACAAAGGGTATGAGCAGGTACAGGCGAAAATGACCCCTGCCTTGCTGCTTCGAATCGGCAGGCGGCTCCTCTCCGAACCGGACCTCGGCAGCTTTCAGGTTGGTGTACTTGCTCTGTTCGGGTTTTTTAGTCATGGAATAAGAAAGGCCCCTGCCGGTCGCTTAAAAATTCCGGATTACTCGGCACCTGCTTCTTGTAACCATATTTCTTTCAGAATGTCCCGTAGTTGCAAGTACTGCTCCTCAACGGTTCCGGTCAGGGTGATGGTGGTATCCTCCATCTCCAGCACTGAGTCGCTGGCGGCATCACTGAAAGAAATATTGAGTTCTTCCAGTGCGGCGGCATGAATTTCAGCCTCCTGTCCGGCATTCAGCGATTCCTGAACCAGCATGCCACCGGCAATCACTCCCAGATCGCCCAGTACTCGAGTGCTGGCTCTGGGTGCATCGGCAGCCACAATACCGCCGGCTATGGTAGCCACTCCGAGAAGCCCCTTAAGCACAGATTCCCGCCTCAGTTTGCGTCTTTCAATCAATTCTTCGTAGCTGAATTTTCGCCAGTCGACGTAGGATTTATAAACCTCCTCGTAGAAATCGGCGTATCGCGAATTGAGCGAATCAACAAACAGGTGCTCACGCTCTCGAATGCGTTCAATGCGCTGGTAGGCAGGGGACTCCTCTGAAGGCAGGGCGGTCAGCCTGATTCTGTTGGCACCTGCGGTTTTCAGGTAGCCTTCAAAAGCTTCGGGAGAAAAACTTTGCGCAAACCGAATTCGGGCGATGCGACGCAGTTCGTTCAGCTGTTGGGGTTTCAGCTTGTTTTGATAGTGAGCCAGCATGTCGTCGGCGATCTTTTGATAGACCGAAGAAAAAGGGTCTCCTCTGGCGACTTGAGCCGGTTCATAGGCGTAGCGGTTGGATTTGTGCCGATAGACTTTACGAAACCACCGCCGGCCGGAAACATCCTCAACCTCGATTTGCAGTCTCAGCCGTTCGCCGGTAGAAAACAGGATCTTTCCCTTTACAGTAACCTCAAAGGTTTCAGAGGGCCGAGGCAATACCCTCACCACTCCCCATTGCTCGCTTCTGGCCAGCGTCTCCCTGATGATGTAAGGCATGATGACGCTTTCGGTCTTTCGAACATCGGGTACCACCTGCTGCCCTTCAATTTTTCTCCAGGTGTCTGGAATATTGGTGTCGAATATCAGAATACCTACGTCAAGATGCACCTTGTCGCCCGCCTGAACATTTTTGGTCAGACTCCAGGTTCCGGAGTTTGCGAAGAGTGCAAACAGACAGCCGAGCAGCACTCGCCCGAGGTGAAGAGATCCGTTTGCGGAGAAATGGTTCATCAGGAAATCATTCGGGCAGAATCAGAGCCGCCCCTTGTACCTCTTGTATTCCTCAAGGATTTTGGCCCTGAGTTCGGGATCGGTTTCAGCCATTGCAGCTTCTTTCAGCTGACGGGCAATGATGTCGTCGTTTTCGTTGGGCGATGAACTCCGTTGTGCCGGTCGAGTATTGCCACCTCGACCCTGCCCGGAAACTCCGCCATAGCCTCTGCCCTCTGGTTTCTGAACACCTGCAGTTCCGATTTCAGTTCCGCTTCCTTGCTGGTTCGAGTCGCTGCCCGAAGGCTGATTCGAAGCTCGTTCGCCTGACTGAGAGCCATCTTCGCCTTCTGTGCCCGAACCGCCGGCGTTTTCCGGGCTGCCAATAACCTCCTCGATAAGCATCTCGTTTTGGCTATTTCCGCTTCTTCGGCTGTACTCAAGGAGAGCCAGGTCGAGATTCTTCAGCACCGATGCCAGTTCTTCGTCGGCGTTTTGGGCGACTCCCTGGCCTGTTCTGCTTTGGCCTCTTGTGCCTTTGCCTTGTTCAGACCCACCCTCAAAGGTTGGAAACAGATCCGAGCCGTCGCCGGAAGGTCCTGTCGAAGCCTGTTTCGAGGCAGTCGCCCCTGAGCCGGCGGGCAGAGTACCCTGGTTGCCGGCTCTGCCCGCCGATTGCTGGCCAGCAGTAGCCGAGTTGTTTGCCGGACTCGAAGGCAGGGCACCGCCGCTTTTACCATTTGCCTGCCTGTTGGCTGATCCTTGTTTGCCGGCCTGTTGTTGACTCGAAGAGCTTGCGGCAGTTGCCCCTGAGCCGGCGGGCAGGACACCCTGATTGCCGGTTCTGCCCGCCGATTGCCGAGCAGTAGTCGAGTTGTTTGCCGGACTCGAAGGCAGGGCACCACCACTCGCCCGCCTGCCGCCCGATCCTTGACTGCCGGCCTGCGAGCCCGAAGGAGTCGAAGCCCGGGCACCACCACTCGCCTGCCTGCTGCCCGATCCTTGACTGCCGGCCTGCGAATTCGAAGGACTTGAAGCCCGACTCTGACTCGGACTGCCCGAAGTTCCAGCCGGCCTGCCAGCGGGTTTTCCTGCAGAGGACTTCAACAACTCATCCAGCCTCGAATGACGTCTTGACGGAAGACTGATTTGAACTGAAACCCGAGGCGAGTCGTCGGCATTCTGTTGTGCTGGACTGCGAGCCGGTATTCTGGCAGTCTCGGCCTTTTCGGTCGGCGGAAGCACAAGTTTCGTGTCGTCGGCTTCAGAGTTCGAAGGCAACGAGTGAAGAATTTCGAGCAGTTCGTCCAGCACCTCGCGTTCAGATCGGTGAATATCCGAAGTCTCGTTTGCTTGAACTGCCTGCTCGACACTCAACAGGCATGACACAAAAAGGGCCAGACAAGCGAGATTTGCCGGCGATGATGGAAAACTGTGCCTCATTGTAAATCTTCTCCAACCACGGCTATTCTGCCCCAACTTCGCCTGAAAAGCTAGTTACGAATGCCGCTTGATGAGCGGTAATATTCGTGCCTGTGAGTAACTCCCATGGTTGCGATTGCCCTGTCTTTTCGAAAGGCCGGCCTGTATCTGGTCAGCAGTGCCACTTTCTTGAGTTCCTTTCGAGGTGGGTCCTGGGGCTTGGCGGCGCTTACCTCGATATCGTTTACTTCTCCCTGTTCATTCACGCTGTAAATCAGCTCGACAAATCCCGGCAGGTTGCGGCTACCGGGCACCCTTGACATGGGGCGCAGATTCAGATTTGGAAAAAACAGCAGTTTGGGCTGCTCGAAGAAGGATTCAGGCAGGCTTTCCGGCGGCAATTGTTCGAGCAGGAGAATGGCTCTTCGGTACTGCTCTGAGGCCGCCAGAGGTCTGTACAGCAGGGTATGCCAGTCGCCCAGATCAATATGACTTCTGATCAGTTCGATGACTGAGGTCTGCGGATCCAGAAGCTGTAGCTGGATGACCTTCCTGAGCATTCGCTCTCCCGACAGCCATCGAGTAATGGTCTGTCTTTCGGCCATGCCGCCTGACCAGATAACCTGTTTGCCCTGGCTTGTGAAATCGAATTCTTCTGCTCGCTGGGGATAGGCATTGACGTAATCGTCGCGTTCTCTCAGGTAAGTGGCGGCAATTTTTCGAAACGGAGAGATGAGCCTGGGGCTTCTTGTACCGTAGCTGCTCTCGATCAGTTTGATCATTCTCAAATACAGCTGCCTTGCCTCGGCGTATTTTCTGAGCTTCACCGACCATCCGGCCAGATGACTGATTGCAGCCAACATGTCTGACAGGTCTTCGATCTCCTGCTCCAGGCTTAGAAAATAGCGATAAAGCTGTCTGTTATGGGCTTCGTCCAGGTTTCCGAGAGCGGCATGGGCTTCGCTCAGATAGTCAATCATGGCCAGTTGTCTCAGGTTGTGCAGCCCAAGTTCTATGCGCGAGATTTGAATTGCCTGCTCGAGTACCTGAACAGCCAGTTGCGGGCGGTTGGTCAGCAGATAGCCCCGGCCAAGCGAAACCAGAGGTTCCATCAGTTCCGGTGTACTCATGCCTTTGTTTTTCATCAATTGCGTTGTTTGATTGAGATAATACTCAATCTCACCCTCAACCCCGTTCGCCGCCTGAGTCTCCGCAAAGCCCGTACTCACCGGCGAGAACAGGGTACCCAAAAGGTACAAAAAACGCAGTTTATAGAGGCACTTTATGAACTGCACGTTAAAGGATTCTCATTTCAACAACTGACGCCAGCCTTTATTATAAAGGTCTACACAGAGTCTGACAGAATATGGGGAAGATGGTTTCAGACGGCTTGTGTTTTTGCAGTTTTTCTGCAGAAATTTGCTTGTGAGGATTCGGCGATTTGAGTGATTCGCACAGACATGACTATCTGCTTGATACCAGTGGATTAAGCTGTCCTGACCCTCTTCTGCGACTGCGCAATCGCGTTCGTACCATGACAAGTGGTGAAGTCTTGCTGGTCAAGGCAACCGACCCGACCACCGAAAGGGATTTTCGGCATTTTTGTCATTTTTTGGGTCACAGGCTGCTGGCCAGCTGTTGCAGGGACGGCTGTTATCACTACTGGATTGCCAGAAAATAATCGGGCAGTTTCGCTGTATGCATCAACGGCAGTCTCGATCTTGAAGCTCAAGCTGTTGCTGGATGCCAATGTCTTTGCCGCCCGAGAGCTCTTCGGTGATCTTGGCCAGCTTCGAATTCGACAGCCGGAGGATATTCAACGATCAGATGTCGCCTGGGCGGATGTGCTCATTTGCCGCTCTCGGCTGAAAGTAAACGAAGCCCTGCTTGGCAATACTCGCCTTCTCTTTGTCGGCACTCCCGTTACCGGCGTGGATCATCTGGACGCAGGCTTTTTGAGGGAGCGGCGTATTCCTTATTCCCACGCCCCCGGTTGCAACGCCCTTTCGGTTGCCGATTATGCCCTTGCCTCTGTCTGTCTGTGGTTGCTGGACAAGGGCTTGAGGCCAGCCGAGGTCAGTGCAGGCATCGTTGGTTGCGGTCACATTGGCCAGGCGGTGCTGGCCAGACTGCAAAGGCTGGGTATGCCTGTTCAGGTATCAGACCCACCACTGGCTCAGGAGGGTCTCAGGAAGCTTCCCTTTGCTCCTCTCGAGCGAGTATTGAGTGCAAACATCGTCTGTCTGCACACTCCGCTGACTCGCACCGGCGACTGGCCGACTCAAAACCTCATTCGGTCAGCCTCGCTGAAGCGAATGCCAAAGAACAGCCTGTTGCTGTCCTGCGGGCGAGGCGGAGTGATCGACGAGCGAGACCTCCTTCAGTGGCTCGCCGATACACAGGGTCGAGCGGTGGTCGATGTGTGGCGAAACGAACCCGAGGTCAATCGGCAACTGGTCAAGGCTGCCTGGCTGGCCACTCCTCATATCGCCGGATACAGCCTCGATGGCAGGCGAGAAGGCAGTTTAAGAATAAGAGAGAAGCTGCTTCAATTGCTGGACATATTCAAGCCGTTACCACCGCCGATTGCGGCATGGAAGAAACCTGTTTCGGTGCGTGCCGAAGGCGAATTCGGCCCTGCATCCACGTTCGAGGAGGGCCTTGAGTTTGTTGCGAAGGTATCTGGCCTGCAGGCCGACAGTCGGCTGTTCAAGCAGTCGCAGGACGAGTCTGCCCGACCTGCTCAAGCTTTCGAGCAGGCTCGCCGGAATTATCGCCCTCGCCGGAATTTTGCCCGCTTGACCGTGTATCAGGCCGAAGGCGAGGCTGCCCGGCTTTTGTCCGCACTTGGCTTTGTGCTCTCTTCAGAACAAGGCGAGCATCAGGCGAGTTGAAAACTGCCAACAAAAGAACCTGAATTCTTTTTGCTCATGATGCAAAAATGCGCATTACCGGTGCTCAGGCAAACTCGCATACCTGGCTGCCTTCGTTTTTTGCGCATACCGCAGCTTGTGAGGGTGTTTGAGGCGGATGGCCTGCACCTGGTTTAACAAGGCTGTGCCAGCCTTCTTTTCAAGCAGAATGCAGGAGAAGCTCGCCCTTTCCGCTCTTCAGGGTTCGTTCTTCAAGCAAGGTTGGAGGGCAAAGACGGATTCTGGCCAGGCTCATTGAGTGTAAGTGGCAAAGAAGTGGGCAAGTTGCTGCATGGCCATGCGAAGATCCTCGGGCCGAGGCAGAAAGACCAGCCGAAAATGGTCGGGTCGAGGCCAGTTGAAAGCCGTTCCCTGAACCACCAGAATATGCTTTTGGCGCAGTAAATCCAGCACCATCCGTTCGTCGTCCTGAATCGCCAGAACCTCTGGGTCCAGGCGCGGAAAAAGATACAGGGCACCCTTGGGTTGAACGCAGGATATACCCTCGATTGCGTTGATTGCCGAGCAGGCGACTTCTCTTTGCTTGTGCCAGAGACCCTCTGGACAGACCAGTTCCCTGATGCTTTGGTAGCCACCCAGTGCCGTCTGAATGCCGTGCTGAGAGGGCACATTGGCGCACAGCCTCATGGTCGCCAGAACATCCAGTCCCTCAATCAGGTCAACGGCCGCCTGTTTGGCACCGCTCAGTATCATCCATCCGGCCCGCAGACCGGTTGCACGCCAGTTTTTGGACAGTCCGCCGAAGGTCAGAAAAAGCAGATCGTCGGCCAGTGAGGCCGCAGGAACATGCACCGCTCCGTCATAGAGAACCCTGTCGTAAATCTCATCGGCAAAAACCACCAGATCGTGTTGCCGCGCAATTTCCAGCATCGCCTCCAGCGTCTTGAGGCTGTACACCGCACCAGTGGGGTTGTTGGGGTTGATAATCACCAGCCCTCTGGTACGCCCGCTGATGCAGCTCGATAAATGGTCGAGATCTGGTTCCCAGTCGGCACTTTCTTCGCACATATAGTGGACGGGGCGGGCTCCGGTCAGGGTGACCGCCGCCGTCCACAGAGGGTAATCAGGTGCCGGCAGGAGAACTTCGTCACCATTGTTCAGCAAGGCCTGCATGGCCATGACGATCAGTTCGCTGACTCCGTTACCGATATAGATGTCTTCGATATCCACTCCGGTGATATTGGCGGCCTGACAATCCTGCATCACTGCCTTGCGCGCACTGTAAATTCCCTTTGAGTCACTATAGCCCTGAGAGGCCGGCAGATTGTGAATGACATCCCGAATAATCTCCTCCGGCGTGTCGAAACCAAAGGCATACGGATCGCCTATATTCAACTTCAGAATGCGGTGGCCTTCCTCTTCCAGTTGACGAGCCTCAGTCAGTGCCGGACCTCGAATGTCGTAGCAGAGGTTGGTCAGCTTGTCGGATTTGGCAATGGGCTTCATGAAAGCTTGCAGAGGCGGGAGGGCTTGAGGCTGTGTAGTATATAACAAGAGAAAAAAGCGACTTCTGCGAGAAATTTCAGGCTACACGAATGCGGCTTGAACTCGAAACAGGCGTGTATAACCGGAAACAGGAACAAATTGATGGATAAACCAGCCAGGCCCACTGCACAGAAAGATGGTGTGACTCCCGAAGCGAGTACAAAAACCGATGCCGAGTGGCGACAGGAGCTGACACCGGAGGCTTACAGAATTACTCGACAAGGAGGCACAGAGCCGGCTTTCACTGGAAAATACTGGAACACCAAAACTCCAGCTGTCTACCTATGCGTTTGTTGCCGAAGCCCCTTGTTTGACTCTGACACCAAGTATGACTCAGGAACCGGCTGGCCGTCTTTTTACGCGCCAGTTGCCGAGGATGCTGTTTGCCTAAAGGAGGATCATTCTTTTGGCATGAGACGAACGGAGGTATGTTGTCGAGAGTGCGAGGCTCATCTCGGTCATGTTTTTCCAGATGGCCCCAGGCCTACCGGTGAACGTTACTGCATGAACTCGGGAGCCCTTGAGATGGTACTCAAAAAAACGGATTAACCCTTTGGCTGGCGAGAATGCCGAGGGTCGGGTACGAAAAACATGATCAAAAGCATTCCCAGCGTCAGAAAGCCGATGGATACCCAAAAAACTGCCGAGTAGGAGAAGGCACCCGCCAGTATTCCACCAACAACAGGGCCGATGGCTCCGGCACCTTCCGACAGAGTGTTGGCAACCGCGATACGCATCGGCAAATCCTTGATTTTCCCAAATTCCAGCGTCATGTTGGCAGAGGCATTCTGAAACCCCTGAAAAGCTGCTCCCATCGCTATAAAAACGCCGACGGTTGGTATCAGGTCGACCGACTGTAACAGGACAAGGGTGGAAACAATCCACAGTACAAGGCTGGCCAGAAATATCGACCGAAAGCCCAATCGATCGGCGATACTTCCCCAGATCAGGTTTGAAACAGTCGCCGACAGGGTGAAGACAAAGGTCAGAAGTCCGAGAGTCTGGCCGCTGATACCCAGATTTTGGCCGGCATAGAGTATGTAGAAAGGGGCGGCCATTCGACCCAGCGTACTCAGGGCTCGGGCATATACATAATGTCGAAAGACAGAATCGGCCCCCAGCAGCTCAAAGGCATCTCGAAAGCGCCGCCGAATACTTGTCGCCGGTCTTAGATCGGGTGGCTGTGGTTCACGCACAAAGGCAAGAAAGACCAGGCCGATCGACGACAGCAGAAAAGCCAGTAGAAATATGTAGGCAAAGTCGCTCGCTTCAGGTGTAGTGCCAAGCAGGTAATCGCCGGCCAGCCATGCTGTTATGGATACCGTGATACCGGCCAGAAAATTCCTCAAACCGGTCAGTCGGCCTCTTAGACTTACAGGGATTACCTTGGACAGCAGGAAGACAAAAATAACGCTCTGGATACCCGTAAATACGCCCAGCAGTGTAATTACCGGAAAGAGTATCCACAGGCTGTAGCTGAATTCCGAAAGGGCTATCAGGGCAATGGACAGCACCATCAAACGCATACCTGCTCCGGCGACTATACCGGTTGGCAGTACTCGCTTGCGATGCTCCACTCGCCAGGCCCCGAAAAAGGGGCTCAGAGCCATTCCAAGCCCCTGCAGAGAGAGACAGATGCCGACGGCCAGGTCGGAGCCACCAGAGAGGAGCAGCACAAAAGCCGGCATGAAGGTCGGTGCATGAACCAGCCGAAAACCGGTTTGGCCCAACAGCCCGTGGGCAAGGTGCATCAGGTAGTTATGCCGAAGATCGCGCCTTACGGTCAGGTGGTAAAGGCGGTTTGCCGATGTTTGCCGGAATGTGGGCATGCGATCCATCAACGGCCCTTTCGCCTGAGTCCGGCCGGTTTCGTCCTGAGTCCCTGGCCGCAGAGCTTGAGTCAGGGGCTAATAGTCACTCAGAGCAGCATATCGGGCGCGATGCCATGCTGCATGGCCGAACAGGTTTTCCAATACTCTTGACCGCTTCAGGTAAAGGCCTATGTCGTGTTCGTCGGTCATGCCGATTCCACCGTGCAGTTGAATGGCTTCAGCGGTGATTCGGCGGGCGACATCGCCGACTTTTGATTTGCACAGGCTGGCGGCAAGAGAAAGTTCCCTGCCATCGGCCCTGGTTGCACAATCGAGGCCGCCCAGCACTGCTGATCGGGCCAATTGGAGTTCACAGAACATGTCGGCCATTCTGTGCTTAAGGGCTTGAAAGGAACCCACCAGGACGCCAAACTGACGCCGTTCGGTCAGGTAGCCAAGCGTCATTTGAAAGGCCTGCTCAGTTACGCCGAGAAGCTCTGAGGCTACACCCAAAGTCGCCAGGTCCAGCAACTGTTCAATCGAGTGGCCGGCTGAATGAAGTTCCCCCAGCAGTGCCTGTGAACCCAGTGAAACCGAATCAAATTTCAGTAAGGCCGCCGGCCGGCTGTCTACTCTTTGCAGAGGGCTTCGGGTTAATCCGGCGGTCTCGGACGGCAGCACAAAAAGCGAGAGGGCATCGCTGTTGCCTGTTTTGGCGAGAAGAATGAAAAAATCAGCATCCATACCGTCGATGACCGGACCTTTTTCGCCATTCAGCACAAAGCCCTCTTCAGACGTTTCAGCTTGAAACTTCACGTCAAAAGATCGGTAGTGAGGGCCTTCATCCAGAGCAAAGGCGAAACAGCTTTTTCCCGAGGCAATGGCTGGCAGCCAGGCTTTCTTTTGTTGCTCGTTTCCGTAAACCACAAGAGCCTGAGTGCTCAGTAGTGCCGTGCTGACCATGGGTGCCGCCGTCAGGTTACGACCCATCTCGATGAGGACAAGACCCAGTTCATAGACGCTCAGTTCCGACCCGCCGTACTGCGCCGGTATCAGCATACCGCCCCATCCGAGATCGCACATTTCTTTCCACAACTGGCGATTCCAGGCGGAGCCAGCGTTTCGCAACAGCCTCAGTTCTGCGGTCGATGCCCTCTCCGAGCAGAAGTCCGCCGCCGACCGCTGAATCATCTGTTGTTCTTCGCTGAGTGCAAGAGCCATTGGTTAACCTTTTTTCGCTGCCTTGTTGCTGTTCGAGGGGCTACGAAAAAATCTCCTTGAAAAAATCGAGGCTGGTTCGCCACGACCGGTCGTCGGAAACGGCACTGTAAATGGTGCCCATGCCGGGGTTGTTGGCATCCGGGTTGGTAAAGGAATGGTAGGTATTGCCATAGGCGTGTATCTGCCAGTCCGCCTGAGCCGCCGCCATTTCCGTGGCGAAGCTGACCATCAAATCAGGTGGTACCATGGGGTCTTCGTATCCATGCAGCACCAGGACCCTGGGTTCAATTTTGGAAGCCGTTGGCTTCGGAAAAGGAGCCAGCGCGCCATGGTAGCTGATGACACCAAGCAGCGGCGCGTTATGACGTGCCAGATCGAGTACCGAAAGGCCGCCAAAACAGTAGCCTGTTCCGATCATTCTGGATTTGTCGACGACCGCCTGTTCGGTCGCGGCTTTCAGACCACTTTGCAGTCTTTGCTGCAACATTTCCCGATCATCCAGAAAGGGCTGCATCAGGGCCTTGTTGACATCCGTACCACTGCCGAAGAGTCCTTTTCCGTACACATCCAGACAAAAGGCGGCATAGCCAAGAGCAGCAATTCTTCTGGCTCGTTCACAGACGAATTCAGTACGCCCGTCCCAGGCGTGGACAATCAGCACTGTCGGCCTTTCTCCAGAGATGCTGTCATCCCATGCAAGATAGCCTTCCAGAACGGCATCCCCATCTTTGTATTCAACATCTTTACCTACTACTGACATGCACATACTCCATTTTTGAACTGTTTATAAACAATATAGACAAATGATCGATAAAACGCACTCTGTCGCCATCCAGTAACTCCACTGGTCAGTTACCATTCCACCGGTCAATTATCCATTCCACCGGTCAGCAAGAAGATACAACAAGGCACGAAGCTTTATCATACTCAAGAACGGGCGTGTATTAAAGTTTCGCCTGTACCGATACGGAGTAGTGAATGAAACTGAATCGACTCGGCGAATCACTGACCGGTCAAGGCGTGCCTCTGTTGTTTCGGCATTTCAAATGCACCCGGTCTTTGGTCAGCAGAATCGGCCTGGCAGCCTGCACGATTATATGCCTGGCTGCCTGTGGTGAAAGCACGAATGTCCTGAAGATATCCGGCCGTACAATGGGTACTGGCTACCAGATTCAATTGGTTGGTCAGGCCTCAGAACAGCAGTTGCAACTGGTTCGCGAAAAAACCGAAAAGCGACTGAACGCGATTGACCGGAAAATGTCGACCTATCGACAGGACTCTGAAATCAGCCGCTTCAATTCCGCACCTGTCGACGTCTGGTTTGATGTCTCGTCAGAGATGGTTGAACTGGTCAGCCAGGCCGATGAATTGTATCGCTTGTCAAAGGGTGCCTTTGATGTTGGCGTAGGCAGTCTGGTTAATCTCTGGGGGTTTGGTTCGGAGGGCAGAATGGAGGCACCACCCGCAAATTCAGCCATTCGTCTGGCCCTGCAAAATTCGGGTGTTCAGCATCTGAAGTTCCGAACAAGGCCGCCTGCACTCTACAAAGCGAAGCCTTTGTATCTGGACCTTTCTGCCATCGCCAAAGGCTATGCCGTGGATCAACTGGCTTCGTTGCTGAATCGCAACGGCTGGTCTCGCTGGCTGGTGGAAATAGGTGGCGAAGTCAGAGTACAGGGCAGCAATGGCCTTAATTCGCCCTGGCGGATTGGCGTAGAACGACCGAGTGAGAGGAGTCTGTCTGTGCAGAGGTTGATTCGACTGTCCGATGGTGCACTGGCCACTTCCGGCAATTACCGCAACTTCTTTTTTTATCGCGGCGTCCGCTATTCACACATGATTGATCCCAGAAGCGGGTGGCCGGTTTCTCACAACCTGGCGTCGGTCACTGTGCTGGACAAAAGTGCGGCCAGAGCGGACGGGCTGGCGACCCTCTTGTATATAATGGGACCTCAAGAGGGCCTTGAACTGGCCGAAGACCACAACTTGGCCGCGTTGTTTATTCTGCAAGAAGGCGAGGCCTACGTTGAGTATCCGACTTCGGCCTTTACAATCAAGGAGAATCGACCAGATGACTGAATTTTTCCTGTCTTTTGCTGTACTGCTGGCGTTTTTTATGCTGGCAGGTGTTGGAGTCTTACTCGCAAGAAAGCCGCTAAAAGGGAGTTGTGGTGGACTTTCGGCGTTGAAGGAAGGCGAGTCCTGTTCGGTCTGCGGAGCCAAAGGACAGCCCAAATAAATCGTTCGGCTATTCCTCGGCTCTCTGCCGAAGAAGCGAGCATGGCATGAAGCCGATCAAACAGTCTGTTGCGAATTAGCGATCTCATCTTTGTGGCCGCCCGCACCGGCATGGGAGTCGGGCGAGAGTCAAGGATTGCCCTTGTGATGCTGGCGGCAATGACTGGCCTGGGTCTTGGAGTGGGTGTTTTGATTGTCGTGTTGTCGGTAATCAATGGTTTCGAGGAGGCCTTGAAGGAGAGAGTGCTGAAACTCATTCCCCACATAACCCTTTACACTCCACAGGAGCCTGATGAACAGGGTGGTCTGGCATCAAGACTGAAAAACAACCCCGACATTGCTGACTACGACACCTTTGTCGAGAGCCTGGGTCTGGCCTCGTCTGCCGCCGGCGTGGCGGCTGCCCAGTTCAAAGGCTTGCCCTCAGGGGACTCAAGGACAAGCGGCTTTCTGGTTTCTTCGCTGACCGCCGAAAGCAGGCTGCCGACGGAGCCTTTCGAGGTCTTGCTGGGGAGCACTCTGGCCAAAAGACTGGGGCTGAGTATAGATGAAAAAGTTACTCTCACCGGCCCCAGTGTTCGAATAACTCCCTTTGGCATTTATTCGCGCAGCAAAAGCTTTCGAATAGCAGGCACCTTCACCACCTTCACCGAATATGATGCCGTCGCCGCCTTCATGAGCAGCCGGGATTTGCGGCGGCTGGTGGCCGAACAGGGACTTGCACAGGGCTTTCGAATTGATCTGAAGGATCTGTTCGCAGACGAAGCGGTGAGCAACAGCCTGCTGTCGAATGACCCGAACTGGGAGATCGAGGCCTTGAGTCACTGGACAATGACCCATGGCCCGCTATATGAGGCCGTAAAACTGCAAAAGGTCATTATGTGGATACTGCTTTCCCTGATCATCGCAGTGGCAAGTTTCAATGTGGTCTCAGGAATCGTCGGGCTGATTCACCGAAAACGTTTCCACATTGCCGTGTTGATGACTTTTGGTGCCGACAGACGGGACATTCTTGATATTTTTCGTTGTCTCGGCCTGCTGATTGCGTTGACGGGAATTGCTCTGGGGCTTTTGCTGGGCGTGGGCATGAGTCTGGTTCTGGAAGACCTTTATCTCTACCTTGAAGGCCGAACAGCCAGCCAGTTGATGAGCGAATACTTTGTTCATTATCTGCCGGTGAGGATCTCCGTTTACGATCTGTTGCTGGTGATGCTTTTTGCCTTTTTGGTCAGCCTGCTGGCGGTGGTCACTGCAGCCGAGAGAGCCACCCATATTCGGCCGGCGAGCGTGTTGCGCAATGAGTAAGCCTTTCCTGCGGGCAATCGACCTGCACAAATCCTATCGTCAGGGCAACCGCCCGCTTTCGATTCTGCAGGGAGTGAATCTTGTTCTGGGGCAGGGCCAAAGGGTTGCGGTGACAGGCGTGTCGGGTTCGGGCAAAAGTACATTGCTCTACACTCTTTGCGGGCTGGAGCCGATCGATCAGGGCGAGATCCATATAGCCGATCTGGCGGTTCACAGGCTTAAACCCGATGAGGCCGCCCGGTTGCGTCGCCACCACATTGGCTTTGTCTATCAATTTCACCATCTGCTCGCAGAATTCAGCGCGCTGGAAAATGTTGCCATGCCTTTGTTATTGAGAGAACTCTCGCGAGCCGAGGCAATGGCTCGAAGCAGGTCTATTCTGACGGATCTCGGTATGGAGGATCGATTAATGCACCGCCCTGCCCAGCTGTCAGGTGGCGAGCGTCAGCGAGTGGCTATCGCACGAGCCTTTGTCGGCCGGCCCGGCTGTATATTCATGGATGAGCCAACGGGCAGCCTGGATCGTCGAACTGCCGCTGAGATACAGGCTTTGGCCCTGCAACTCAGCGACAGATTTCAGATTGCTCTGGTGGTGGTAACTCACAACCAGGCCCTGGCCAGTTCAATGGACATCATCTACAGGCTTGAAGACGGCACCCTGCAACGGGAAGCCTGATTCATGATGGACAAACTCGCCCTTTTAATCGGACTCAGATATCTGAGAGATATTCGAACCGGCCGCTTGTCGACCAGCAGTCTCTTCTCTCTGGGTGCCCTGATTTTGGGCGTTGCCGCTGTCGTGCTGGTGATGTCGATCATGAACGGTTTTCGACAAGAACTGAATCTTCGTCTGCTGGGGTCGATTGCGCATCTGGAAGCCGTGCACCCCCAACTGGTCAACCGTCCGACAAGCCTCGGCTGGTTTGAAAAAATCAAGGGGGCAGGCAGGTTTCTGCGCTTTGAGGCTTTGGCCTGGTCGAACAACCAGAGAAGTCAGGTGATTAGCGTTTTTGCTGTAGATCCTGAGAGCGAAAAAGACATCACTCGAATACCGGAACATCTCGTGATCGGGCAGTGGGAGAAGCTGAATTCAAGCCCCTCCGGTCTTGTGATAGGCGTGGCACTGGCCGATTATCTGGGTCTGGTTCCCGGCGACAAGCTTGACCTGCTGGTTTTGGAGCGACCGCTTCGAGGTTCTGCATCCAGACCAAAGCGGCTCACCTTTGAGGTGGTGGCTTTGTTTCGGCTTGGCTCTCAAGCCGACTACGCCTTTGGCTTTACTCGTCTCGAAGGCATTCAGGAACTGCTTTCGCCTGTCGGCTGGCCGGCCGGCTGGCGATTTTCTCTCGACGATGCACTTGCAGCCCCCGAACAGGCACCGAAGGTTGCAACAGCCATTCGCAACAACACCGGCCTTGCAGTAAACATGAGCAGCTGGGCCGATACTTTTGGCAGCCTGTTTCAGGCAGTTCGTCTGGAAAAAAGGATCATGTTCGTGCTGCTGACCTTTATTATCTTCATCGCCGCCCTTGGTGTTGCCGCTACTCAGATACTGGCGATTGAGCAGAAATTATCGGGTATAGCCATTTTGAGCGCCATGGGAATGACGACCGGCGGAATCATGAGAGTGTTCCTGATACAGGGCCTGTTGCTTGGTTTGACGGGCGTGCTTCTGGGTGCCGTGAGCGGAACGTTGCTGGCCAATTACATTAGCGACCTGATGGCCTGGTTCGAGAATATTCTCGGAGTGACCCTGCTGTCGGGTACCTATTTTGAAAAGCTGCCTTCTTTCTGGCAGTGGGGGGATCTGTTTGCGGTGACTTCGGTTACCTTGGTACTGACTCTGGCTTCCAGCCTGTGCTCGGCATTTCTTGCCGCTCGAGTTCGGCCAACCAGACTGTTGAGCTAAGGCTCTTCCTCTTCGTTTAAGTTTCCTGCATTCAAAGGCCGGGCATCATTCGTCAGCCGATGTCGCATCAGCCGATGTCGTCCGAGAGCGAAAAAAAAGTCCTGAAA
>RKSB01000055.1 GCA_007571095.1 K189A clade bacterium
GCTCGTCCTGCTGTTCATTCTGCTGCCGCTCGCACTGACGGTGGCTGCTTTCCGAAGATCACAGCCTTCGGCGAATGTTTCATGAAGTCTGGCGGACCAGCTTTCGGCGAGGCGGCGTGTTGGTGATCCTGATCAGTTCGACCGCCTGCCTTCCGGCACGAATACGCTCGCCTGTTGCCGGCCGGTAAAGCGTGGTTCGCTGAAAGGCCGAACGTTCGCAGTCTTGAATCATGGCCTCCATCTCTTCGGGCGAAGTCTCTTCGCCGTGAGCGGCACCGGCGGCCCGAGTGATGCTTTCGTTCATCAGGGTACCCCCCAGGTCATTGCAACCGGCATTCAGGCAGGCCTTGACACCTTCATGCCCCATCTTGACCCAGCCAGCCTGAATATTGGTGATATGAGGATGAAGCACCAGCCGGGCCACCGAGTGCATCAGAACAGCCTCACGAAAGCTGGGCCCGCGCCTCGATCTGCCCTTCAGATAGATAGGAGCCTCTTCGGCGACAAAGGGCAGGGGTACGAACTCGGTAAATCCCGATGTCTGTACCTGAAGATCGCGTATGCGAAGCAGATGTCTGGCCCAGTGAATATACCGATCAACATGGCCGTACATAATGGTCGCAGTTGTTTTAAGCCCCACCGAATGGGCGTTGAACATCACCTCCAGCCATTGCTGAGTATTGATCTTGTCGGGACAGATGACTTTTCGAACCTCGTCGTCCAGCACTTCGGCGGCGGTGCCGGGCAGGCTACCCAGACCATTCTCCTGCAACCGACGAAGATAGTCCTCCAGACTCAGCCCCAGGGTTGAAGCACCCTGCCAGATCTCAAGCGGAGAAAAGGCGTGAATGTGAATATCCGGTGCCGCTTCCTTGACCAGATTCAGGATGTCCAGATAGGTCTGGCCTGTGTATTGAGGATGAATGCCACCCTGCATGCAGACCTCGGTGGCTCCGCGTTGCCAAGCCTCCTTTACTCGCCGTTGAATTTCTTCGGCATCCAGGTCATACGGCCGCCCTCGCAGGTTTTCCGACAGCTTGCCCTTGCTGAAGGCACAGAACTGACAGCGAAAATAACAGACATTGGTGTAGTTGATATTTCGGTTGACCACGAAACTCACTCGATCCCCCGAGACTTGCTTGCGCAACGCATCGGCGGCTTTCACCACTGTCGAAAAATGCTCTCCCCGAGCCTCAAAAAGACTTGTGATCTGATGCTCTTCCAGACGTTCGCCTGCACTCGCCCGAGCCAGGATTTCGTCGATCCTGTTTCGCCGTTTGCTCCTGCCGCTGAATACCCTGGCAAGGTCGGTTGCCGGCGGGTGCAGGCTCACTCCGGGCAGCCAGTCGTCAGTATGCGGATAGCCGTGCGCATCGCTGGCTCTCAGTATTCGAGTGTGCAGTTCTTCGGCGACCCACTTTTTGAATTCGCGAACATATTCGGGATAGATGGTCAACCGCTCAGTCAGGCACTTGCCGGCTGCCGCTGTTTCAGCCTCAAGCTTCTGCAGGTGAGGCCAGGGTGCTTCGGGGTTGACGAAGTCGGGCGAAACAGGTGAGACACCGCCCCAGTCGTTGATGCCGGCTGCGACTATTCGAGGCAGCACGCCCGGACTCAGGTTGGGCGGTGCCTGTATATTCATGGCCGGCCCGAAGAGCACTCGACAGACCGCTATTGTCCACAACAATTCGCCCAGGTCGGGTTCGGGTGCTTTCGCCATCTGAGTGTCAGGCTTGGCTCGAAAGTTCTGGATAATGACTTCCTGAATGTGGCCGTATTCCTGAGCCAGAGAGCGAATGGCGAGAAGCGACTCAATTCTTTCTCGGCGGGTTTCGCCTATACCGATGAGAATGCCGGTAGTAAACGGAATTGCCAGCTTGCCGGCTTCTTCCAGTGTGGCCAGCCGAACCGCCGGCTGCTTGTCCGGTGAGCCGTAGTGAGGCATGCCTTTTTGGCACAGTCGGCTACTGACTGATTCCAGCATAATACCCATGGATGGCGACAGCTTGCGCAAACCGGCAAGTTCGTCCCGAGTCATGGTGCCCGGGTTCAGATGTGGCAGCAGGCGAGTCTCCTTCAGCACTTGTCGAGCAGCCTCGGCAAGGTATTCCAGAGTGGTTGAATAGCCTTGTTCGGCCAGTGCTTCGGCGGCAATCCTGTAGCGTAGTTCCGGTTTTTCTCCAAGCGTGAACAAAGCCTCCCTGCAACCGGCAATTGCCGCCTCCTGGGCGGTCGCCACAACCTCTTCAAAGGACATATAGACCTGCTTCAAACGTCTCGGTACTCGGGCAAAGGTGCAGTAATGACAGACATCTCGACAAAGTTGGGTCAGCGGAATGAAAACCTTGCGCGAATAAGTCACTCGATCGGGATGACCGGCATCCCGAATCTCGCCCGCCGTTTGTACCAGCCTTTTCAGGTCATCGAATTCTGCCAATGCCAGTGCCTGCCTGTCGCTCGGTACTCGACCGCTCAAGGCCTGGTTCAGTATTCTGCTTGTCATGGTGTTTTTTGAACTGTGTCGGTTGCCTTTGATTCTATGCTACTCCGCCAGTTGATTTGTGCAAGCAACTTCTGACTTTCGCTTGCCCCCGAGCTTGCCGCCAGTCGGTCCAGGTCTTCCGGTTCGTCTATATCCAGCCGAACACCGGGCGAGTCCAGAATGCGGGCTGTTATGCCGGCTTTTTCGGCCGCCTTCAGGTGCCGTACCAGCGAGTTTTCTCCATAGCAAAAGGGGATGGCTGTCGGCAGGTCAATCACCATGCCGTTGGTGCCACTTTTCGCCAGATCCGGCACCAGTGTAAGTTGCGAGTGGCCGGCAAGCATTTGTCGAATGTCCCTTGATGTCATCAGAGGCAGGTCTCCGTGTACGACGAGCAGCCGCCTGCCTCCCTCTTTGAACAGCACCTCGGCCACTCGCTCCAGTGCCGGATTGAGTCCCTGGTTCAACCGGTCCTCCAACAGTTCAATGTCAAAAGCCTGAGCAATGCGACCGCTTCGTCGACGGCTACTCGTCAGCACGACACGTTCGACCTCGGAACAGCGAGTCAGAGCCGTCAGTACGTCTTTCAGCATGGCCTGAAACAGGCAGTCGAGCATGCTGGCTTCAAGTGCTTTTGCCAAACGGCTCTTCACCTGCCCCGCAGGCTTCACCGGCACCACCGCCCAGACCATCAGCAACCCCGCACTTGCCTTTTGACCAATTCTCAGTCCACGAATTCTGCCACAATGTCCGTTGCCAGATGTCTTTGTTCTGCCGGCCCGGTCATCACCGTGGCCAGAGCAACGGCCCGCAGACCCATGGCCTGAATATCGTCCAACTCGGCAATGTCCTGCCGATCCAGCACAAAGCCTGACAACAGCCCTGGATAGTGTTCTGTGTACCAGCCCGCGACGCCGGCGGCACTGACCGGCCGGTTGTCTTCTTCCATCATCTTGGCGGCTGGTCCCTTGAGGGCATTGCCGGAGACTATGGGAGAAACCGCTATTACCGGTGCTCCATTGGCTCTCAGCGCGTTCACCAGGCCGGGCAGTTCAAGCATGGGATGAATACTGACATAGGGATTGGACGGGCAGACAATGATGGCATCCAGAGGCCGACTGAGCAATTGCATGACCGCCGGATTGGGCCTGGCCGAAGCCATACCGTCAAAATGCACTTCAAGCATGGTCGGTTCACATTGATGCCAGACAAAGTAATCCTGAAAACCCAGTTCGCCTTGCGGTGTCTTAATGATGGTTCGAACCCTGTCGTCGGTCATGGGCAAGACTCGGCAATCTGTGAGAAGCCGCCGGTTCAGTCTGGCAGTGATTTCACTCAGCGACTGCCCCTCACGCAGTGCCTGAGTACGCAGAATATGCGTGGCCAGATCACGATCACCCAGCGCGAACCGAGTGTCAACTCCGTACTGTTTCAGCGCGCTTCGACACTGCCAGCTCTCGTCTTTTCGTCCCCAGCCCTGTGCGAAGTTCGACTCTCCGCTCAAGGCGTACATGAGGCTGTCGAGATCGGGCGATATGGACAGACCCAGATACTCGAAGTCATCAGCCGTGTTGACCAGACAGGTCAGGCTACTGCCGCCGAAGGCCGAGTAGAGTCCGCTGGCCAGTCGAGCACCGCCGACTCCACCGGTCAAGGCCAGTATTTTCAGCGACTTTTCAGCCATCGCGAAACATATCCTCAGCCGACGGTCGTATCAGGTCTTGAGCCTGCTGGTCGGGATTTTCGGCTTTCAGGCCGCGAATCAGCACCACCGGCCAGCCGCGCAGACTTTCACCCATCAGCAGACCGGCGGCTGCCGCCAGTTGGTCGCCCAGTGCCATTTTGGTGATCAGAAGCGAGCGGCCAAACAGATCGGTATCCCCTGTCTCATCGGTCAATACGGTAACGCCCGAAGCACCGATGGCGACAGGCGAAGTACCCAGCCGCCACGGCCTGCCGGTACTGTCGCTGATAATGACGCTCGGGCAGCACCCGGTGCTCTTCAGAATGGCCGCCCTCAGAGCGGCCGCAGAGGCATCAGGATCAACCGGCAGCAAAAGCGCGGACTCGCCGTCCTCATGCTCAATGTTCGACTGGTCGATACCGGCATTTGCATGAATCAGCCCGAGCCTGTGCTCGACAATGGCCACGCCCGAACGAGTGCGGACAATGCGTTTGCTTTCTCGCAGGATCAGTTCAGCCAGCCGAGGGTCCTTGCCGGTTTTTCGACTGAGTTCAAGGGCATCAGCCGAGGGCGTGATGTCAGCCAGCCTGACCTGCCTTCCTTCGGCCTTGCTGATAATCTTCTGGGCGACCACCAGAATATCGTCGTTGGCCAGAGTCAATTCGGCCTTGCGAACCGCCTGCAGAATCATTTCGGCCACCGAATCGCCTTCCTTGACCAGAGGAAGATCAGTCAGGGCGATCAGTTCAAGCCGTGTACTCGTCGAATGATCGGGAATGGTTTTCAGACCTGTTGGCTGATCATCTTGATGCCGGCATTGGAAAAACCCTGCCGGTTGAGTTGAATCAGTATCGAGGTCAGCGCTTCGGCAGCCGCCGAATTGGCCAGCGGCCCGACATACCAGCCGATTAAACCGATCCTTTCGACCAGCCCGCACACTTGTTTGCCGGCAGCCTTGTCATCGGAACAGACCAGTACATCGCCCTGAATCGGGTCGTCCGACCGCAGAAGGTGGGCGGCAATGTTCTGAAAGGCACTGACCAGCCTGACTTTGCTGCCCAGGCATTGTTGTGCCCTGACCGCCGCACAGCCCTCCGAAGGCAAGGCAACCCGCCCGACTCGAGGTGGCCGAAGCGGCACCGTGGTATCAACCAGGATTTTGCCCTTGAGGCAGTCCTCCAGGCCTTCCAGGGTAGAAAGCTGATGGGCAAAAGGCACGGTCAGTATGGCCATGTCCGCCGCCGCCGCCGCATCCGCATTGACCATGGCTTCGACTTTCAGGCCGGTGGCTTTCGTCAGTTTGGCCGCCTCTTTCTCCGCTTTGGCAAGCTTTCGTGAGCCAAGGATGATCGGGTAGCCGGCTTTCAGCATACGGCGGGCCAGCCCTTCGCCCAAGTCACCCGTACCGCCAAGAATTGCAGTGGTTTCCAAATTACTCATGGTTTTGATCTATTCGAGGGGAAAGTGTTGGGTCATCGTCTGCCGCAATGATTCTGGCCAGACGATTTGCTATTATACCGGCCTGATTGAGCCTAACAAGGCCGATACCCCCTTGATACCCCTTTGATGCAGGTTTATGCCGGTTTCCAATGCGAAAAAAAACCTTTCTGCGACCGGCCTCGGCCTCTTGTTCGCCGGCTTGTTCCGGTTTTTGTGCGCATCGATTCTCTGTCTGTGCCTGTCCGGCTGTGCCGCCCTGCTCGGCAGGATAACAGGCGGCCTCGCCGACAGCCTGTCCGCCGCCATTCTTGACAATCAGGACATTGCCACGGTTGAACAGGGTGTGCCGGCCTATCTGCTGATGCTGGACGCACTTGTTCGAACCTCGCCTGAAAACACTCGCCTCATGCTGAGTGCAGCCCGCCTCTACGGTGCTTACAGCGGCGGGTTTATCGACGACCCCGAACGTTCTCAACGTCTGAGTAGTGTCGCCCTTGACTATGCATTCAGAGCCCTGTGCAAACGCGACAGTTCGGCCTGCGATTTGAGGACTGTGCCACTGGACGATTTTCAGGCCTGGCTTGCGAACAACTCAAAGCCTGCACAGGTTGAACTGCTGTATGCCGTTGCCGTTGCCTGGGCCGGCTGGATACAGGCTCACGCCGCCGATTGGAACGCCATCGCTCAACTGGCGCGAGTCAAACTGATGATGGATGCCGTTCTGAAGCTGGATGAGGCTATCGATTACGGAGGTCCTCACCTCTACTATGGTGTTTTTGAAACCCTGCTACCGGCGGCACTGGGAGGACGACCCGAAATCGGCCGCCAGCATTTTGAGAAGGCCATCGCCATTTCGGAGGGCAATTACCTGATGACCAAGGTGTTTTATGCAAGGCAATACGCCCGTCTGGTGTATGACCGAGAACTGCACGACCGCCTGCTCGAGGAGGTTATCGCCGCCGATCCCAGAGTGGAAGGCATCACGCTTATCAACAAGCTGGCTCAGGAGGAGGCCCGAGCAATGCTCAAGAGTGGCGAAGACTACTTCTAGCCGCGCTTGCTCCGCTTAATCCGAAAACGCTTTATGACTCCAGAGACACCCGCAAAAGAACGCCGACTCGCCCGCTGCATCCTGTGGTCGCTGAGTCTGCTGTTGACCGTCTCACCGGCCGCCGCCCAGACTTTCAAGATCGCCACTCTGGCCCCTGAAAATACCCAGTGGACCACCGCCATGCGCAAAGCCGCCGACAAGATCAGGGAGGAGACAGACGGCCGAGTCAAGATCAGGTTCTTCGGCGGCGGTGTGATGGGCAACGACAATCAGGTGCTGCGCAAGATTCGCATCGGTCAGCTTCAGGGTGCAGCCGTTAGTTCGGGTCCGCTGACGCAGTTTTCCCGTAGCCTTGAACTCTACAGTCTGCCGATGGTATTTCGAAACTACGCCGAAGTGGATCATGTTCGCCAGCTCTTTGACCAACGTCTTCAGGACGGCCTGGCGGACGCCGGCTATATCTCGTTTGGCTTTGCCGAGGGCGGGTTTGCCTATGCCATGTCCAAACAGAGGATTGCCAATGTTGAACAGGCTCGCGAGCAGAAGGTGTGGATACCCAGCGGAGACGAGAGTGCGTTGAGAGCAGTAGAGGCTTTCGGTATCTCGCCCGTCCCTCTGGGTCTGGCCGATGTTCTGCTGGCCCTGCAAACCGACACGGTAAACTCGGTCATAGGTCCGGCCAACGCCGCTCTGGCCCTGCAGTGGCACACCCAGATTCGGTATCTGGTCAACCTGCCGCTGATTTACACCTATGGCACTCTGGTGATTGCCAAACGCAGGTTCAACGCACTCAGGCCCGAAGACCGGCAAATTGTTCAAAAACACATGAGCGAAGCCTTTCGGTTGATTGACCAGACAAACCGGCAGGACCACGAGGCAGCCTTTGCGGCACTCAAGAATCAGGGTATTGAATTTGTCGATCCGACGGCAGAAGAAGCTTCCCGATGGCGGCTTTTCGCAGACAGGGCAGTGCGTTCGACTTTGCAGGCAGAGCTCTTGTCCGAAGACCTGTACAGGGAACTGGTCGCCGCCCTGGATCTCTATCGCAGCACCGAAGAAGCAGACACTGAATGACCTCCCGCATCGCTCAAATTGGCCGCCTTTACCGGCAATTTGAGACAATCCTTCTGGTCGTCCTGTTGCTGACCATGGCTGTGATGGCAACGGTGCAGATTCTTCTGCGCAACCTGTTTGACACGGGTCTTTTCTGGAACGAAACCCTGTTGCGGGCACTGGTTCTGTGGCTGGCTGTCGTCGGCTCCATGGTGGCAACCAGAGAAGACGCTCACATTCGCATAGACCTGCTGAAACGTTACCTGCCAGCCGGCTGGGTGCCTCGGATGAGCAGGCTGGTCAGCCTGTTCGCCTGCCTGATTTGCGGAGCAGTCGCCTTTTACGGTGCGACCTTTACGCTCGACGAATACCGCTACTCGCCGGCCGGTGTTTTTGCAAACTGGCTGTCGGTGTCGATTATTCCTGTGGGCTTTACGGTCATGGCCCTGCGTTTTTTAAGACAGACTCTCGTCGCTCCGCTGGCGAACAAGTGATCTGGCTTGGCGTTCTCGCCGTTCTGCTGCTGGCTCTCGCCGGTGCTCCTCTGTTTATCGTCATACTGGCGGCCGCCATGCTGGGTTTCTGGCATCAGGACATCAGCCTGGAAGTCATTCCAATCGAGCTTTTTCGGCTGGCCGATACGCCGCTGCTGCTCTCGCTTCCGCTCTTTGCCTTCGCCGGCTACATGCTGGCTGCGGCGGGTACTTCGAGGCGGTTGGTTAACCTGACACACGCCCTGGTCGGCTCTTTTCGCAGCGGACTGGCCGTCGTCGCTCTGGTGAGCTGCACCTTTTTTACCGCTTTTACCGGTGCCTCCGGTGTGACCATCGTCGCCCTGGGAGCCTTGCTCTATCCGGCACTGCTACAAGCCGGTTACAGTCAACGCTTCAGTCTGGGTCTGGTCACTTCTTCGGGTAGCCTCGGCCTTCTGCTGGTCCCTTCGTTGCCGCTCATTCTTTACGGAGTCATCGCCCAGCAGGTAGGTACTCAAGTCGAATTTTCCATTCAGGACCTCTTTCTGGCCGGCGCGCTACCGCTGGTAGTGATGATTCTGGTTCTCATCGGCTGGACTCTCTGGGCCAACCGCAACCAAAACCTGCCGACGCAACCACTGGACCTGACAAGGGTTCGGCAGGCTCTGTGGGAAGCACGTTACGAGATACCCTTGCCGATTCTCGTGCTGGGCGGTGTTTATTCGGGCTACTTCCTGATCTCCGAAGCCGCCGCCGTGACCGTCTGCTATGTCTTTGTCGTCGAGGTTTTTCTGTACAGAGAGATTGGTTTTCGGCAATTGCCCGAAATCATTCGCAATTCCATGCTGACAGTCGGCGGCATTCTGATGATACTGGGGGCTGCTCTGGCCTTCACCAATCTGCTGGTTGATCTCGAAGTCCCGCAACTGCTGTTTGCGTTCATGCAGGAACATGTCAGTTCTCGGTGGACCTTCCTGATACTGCTGAACATCTTACTGCTGGCACTCGGTGCCATTCTCGATATCTTCAGTGCCCTGGTCATCATGACTCCTCTGCTGCTGCCGGTCGCCGAAGGCTACGGCATTCATCCGGTGCACTTGGGGATAATCTTTCTTGCCAATATGCAGATCGGCTATTTCACGCCACCGATTGGCATGAACCTGTTTATTGCCAGCTACAGTTTCAAGCGTCCGGTCACCGACCTCTACCGGGCCTGCCTGCCTTTTATGCTGGTGTTGCTGCTGGCAGTGC
>RKSB01000089.1 GCA_007571095.1 K189A clade bacterium
TCAGCAATCGAGTGTAGGGATGTAACGGCTCGGCACACAAAAGACCGGCATCGCCAACCTCCATAATCCGGCCTCGGTACATCACCGCAATCCGATCAGAGATGTGGCGAACCATCGCCAGATCGTGCGCTATAAACAGCAGGCTCTGATTCATCTGTCGCTTCAACGAGTCGATGATTTCGATGACCTGAGCCTGAATAGACACATCCAGCGCGCTCACCGGCTCATCACAGACGACAAACTCAGGCGACATGATCATCGCCCGAGCGATACCGATTCGCTGACGTTGGCCACCAGAGAATTCATGCGGATAGCGAGACAGGGAATCTGCCGGCAGGCCGATGCGGCTGACCCACTCCTCTGCTTGCAGACGAACCTCAGCCTTCGAATGACCGGCCAGCATCGGCCCCTCACCGATAATCTCGGCCACCGTCATGCGCGGATTCAGAGCACCATAGGAGTCCTGAAAGATCATCTGCATTCGCCCGGCCTGGCGACGAAAATCCTTCCCCTTGCAGGCAACGGGCAGCCGCTCTCCCCGATAAAAAATTTCGCCGCCCGTCCTCGCCAGCAGGCCGACAATCATCTTGCCCAGAGTTGACTTGCCGGAGGCACTCTCGCCGACCAGACCCAATACCTCATTTTGGCCGATGGTCAGGGACACCTGGTTGACGGCTGCCAGTCGGCGACGGCGACCCAGATCAAAATGACAACTGACCGACACGAGTTCCAGCAAACCGGTCATGCCTTCCCCTTTCTCGACTGAACAAAGGGTAGCGGTGCATCAACGGCAGGAGCGGCTTCGGCATGCAACCAGCATCGAGCCCAGTGGTCTGAACTCACTGCAAACACCGGTGGCGGCTTCTGTGCACAGATTTTCATCGCATAAGGGCAACGCTCGCAGTAGCTGCAACCAGTCGGCGGGTTCAAGAGGTCGGGCGGGCTGCCGGCAATCGCCGAAAGCCTTTTCGGTGGTTGTCGAATCGACCCGGGGGCAGCCAGATAAAGCCCCAACGTATAGGGATGAGCCATTCGATAGAGAATATCCTCAACCCTCCCCTGTTCAATCACCTGTCCGGCGTACATAACCGCGACCTCATCGGCGATGCCGGCAACCACGCTCAAGTCATGCGTGATAAACAAAAGGCTCATCGACTGCTTTCGTTGCATCTCCTTGATCAACTCAAGTATGCCCGCCTGAACCGTAACATCCAGAGCAGTCGTTGGCTCGTCTGCAATCAGCAGCCGAGGCTGGCCGGCCAGTGCCTGTGCGATCATCACTCGCTGCAACATACCGCCCGAACACTCGAATGGCCAGGAGGTGGCACGTTCGGCGGGAATACCCACTTGCTCAAGCCAGTTTTTCGCGCCTGCCAAGGCTTGAGAGCGGCCATACCCAAGGTGAACTCTCAGCGTTTCAGCAATCGAATGACCGATTCGCATGGTTGGATTGAGAGAGGTCATGGGGTCCTGAAAGATCATCGCCAGGGTAGCCCCTCGAATTCGGTTCAGCTGATGATTCGAACATTCGAGCAGGTTTTGCCCATCAAAGATCACTCGGCCGGCTCGAATCCTCGCTGGCGGACTCGGCAGAAGCCTGAGCAGGGACATGGCCATCACCGACTTGCCGCAACCAGATTCTCCGATCACCGCCAACGTCACCTGCTTTCGAATACTCAGGCTGAGGTTGCGAACAGCCTGAACACAACCGCCCTGAACATCGAAATCAACGCTCAGTCCCTCGACTCTCAGCAGCTCTCGACTGGTCACTTCAACGCCCTCGAAGTCGAGCGTCCAGAGCATCCCTCAGACCATCGCCCAGCAGGTTGAACGCAAGTACCGTCAGGCTGATGAGAAAAGCCGGAAAAAAGAGCTCATGAGGATGCGTAAACATGGTCTTGAGCCCCTCCAGACAACTCGAGCCCCAGGAGGCTTCGGGCGGAGCTACTCCCATGCCGATAAACGACAGAAAGGCCTCAATAAAGATGGCCGAAGGAATGGCAAAGGTCAGGGTAACCAGTACAGGGCCGGTAACATTCGGCAACATCTGCTTCAAAATCAGGTAATGAGAAGAACCGCCCAGCAATCTGGCCGACTGAACATAAGCAGACTCCCTGATCTGCAAAATCTGCCCTCGCACCAGGCGGGCGGTGGCCGGCCACAGCAGAAGAACAAAAGCCAGCATGATTGCGCCGATGCCACTCTCTCCCGATTGAATACCGGCGGCTACTCGAAAGAGTATGACGAACAACAGAAACGGCAGAGCAGCCACAAAATCGGCAAGACGCATCATCAGACTATCCAGCCAGCCGCCGGCAAAGCCTGCAACGGCACCATAAAGCATTCCGAAGGCGACAAAGCACAGAGGGGCAACGATACCGATGAACAGGGAAGTCCTGGCTCCGTGCATCATTCTTGCGAGCAAATCCCGACCCAGATAGTCGGTACCAAAAGGACGCGCAGGCAGAGGCACCGTCGTCGGCAGGTTGGCACTGTCTTCAATCAATCCGTAAGCGAGAGCCCGTTCAAAGCTGATGGCAGCCGCAACATCCACCTTCAGAGTGGCAAAACGATTCGACAGACGGCGGCCGTCATCGGCCACCACCGAATAGTAGTAGGTGCGGTTCTCGAGCTTGAGCCGGTCTTCATAACTGACCACATTGCCGGCAAGAGTCTCACCCAGCGGCAGACCGAGTTCGCTGCTCGACTCAGGAAGTCTGTAGTGCCGGTAAATGTGATAGCGGACAGCCGAGGCAACCGGTTGCCAAGTCAGCCGAACCGAATAGGTGTGTGCCGGTGCAAGCAGTCTCAGGCCCTCGGGAGCCGGCAAATCCTGCCTCTGAGTCTCTCTGTTTGAAGGTGAAACGGGTGAATGACCGGACACCACCACCGGCAAGTGATAGTCAAAAGGATCCACCGGTACTGCGGGTACATTGAAATAAGGTGCTCTTGAGGCCATCGCCGGATCCTGAGAGTGAGGATCGACTGTCCACAAGACGGGGCCTGCCAGCGTAAACAACAACAGGGCAACCAGAATATACAGGCAGGCAAGTGCCTGGCGGTTGGCCTGAAATCTCGACCAGACATCCTGCCAGTAAGTCAGGGAAACTCTTTGAAAATCATTCGTCGAGGCGGCTTTCTTCAGGCGAACAAAATCCGAGGGCGCGACCTGTCGAGCAGTGCTCATGAGCGTAGCCTCACACGAGGATTCATCCAGCCATAGACCAGATCAACCAGAATCACCATGAGCACCAGAAAGGCACCATAAAAAACGGT
>RKSB01000123.1 GCA_007571095.1 K189A clade bacterium
GAGCCTTCAGCTAAATAGAAATAGGAATGGAGCCCTCAGCCGAAAGGGAATAAAAAAGGAGCCTTCAGCTAGAAGGAGCCTTCAGCTAAATAGAAATAGAAATGGAGCCCTCAGCCAAAGAGAAATAGAGAAATAAGAGCCCTCAGCCAGGAGCCTTCAGCCAGGAGCCCTCAGCTAGAAGGAGCCTTCAGCCAGGAGCCTTCAGCTAAATAGAAATAGAAATAGAGCCCTCAGCTAAAGGAGCCTTCAGCCAGGAGCCCTCAGCTAGAAATAGAAATAGAAATAAAAAATAGAGAAATAAGAGCCCTCAGCCGAAAGGGAATAAAAAAGAGCCCTCAGCTAGAAAGGGAATAGAGAGCCCTCAGCTAGAAGGAGCCTTCAGCTAAATAGAAATAGAAATAGGAATAAAAAATAGAACCCTCAGGGCCAGAAGAAAAAGATAAAAATTCCTCCGACTTCAGAGGACTTCAAGCAGGCGAAATCCCGATTTTTTCGTGGCCTGTTAACCCCACAGCCTTTCGACTATGCCGGATGAAGCTCTCCCGAGGCATACCTGTCGGCCATCGCCGACAGGGGTACCGGCTTTATAGAACTTGCCTGACCCGCCGACCCAAAGGCTTCATACCTGTGCGAGACAATCTCTCGCATGGCTTTCAGGGCTGCCGCCAGATACTTTCTCGGATCGAATTCCCTGGGGTGTTCTGCCAGATATTTTCGAATGGCTCCGGTTGAAGCCAGCCGCAGGTCGGTGTCTATGTTGACCTTTCTGACACCATGCCGAATGCCGGTACATATTTCGTCGACGGGTACGCCATAGGTTTCCGGTATGTCGCCGCCATGCTCATTGATAATCTCTAGCCACTCCTGCGGAACGGAGGAGGAGCCGTGCATGACCAGATGAGTTGTAGGCAGCCGGCTGTGAATTTCCTTGATTCGGTCGATAGCCAGAATGTCGCCCTCGGGGGGTCTCGAAAACTTGTAGGCACCGTGGCTCGTGCCTATGGCGATGGCCAGTGCGTCAACTCGAGTGCGCCGAACAAAATCCACTGCCTGATTCGGGTCGGTCAAGAGTTGCTGGTGAGTCAGGCCGCTGCCTCCGCCGACACCGTCTTCTTCGCCGGACTCTCCGGTTTCCAGAGAGCCGAGGCAGCCGAGTTCACCTTCCACCGAAACGCCGCATGCGTGGGCCATGTCGACGACTTTTTCGGTCACTCTGAGGTTGTATTCATACTCGGCCGGCGTTTTTTGATCCTCCAGCAGGGAGCCGTCCATCATGACCGAAGAAAACCCCAGCTGAATCGAACGCTGACAGACAGCAGGGGATGCTCCGTGATCCTGGTGCATGACCACCGGAATATCGGGGAACTCCTCTATGGCCGCTTGAATCTGGTGCTTCAAAAATGTTGAGCCAGCGTATTTTCGAGCCCCTGCCGATGCCTGAATGATGACGGGACTGTCCTTGGCTGCCGCCGCCTCCATAACGGCGCGAGTCTGTTCCTGATTGTTGGTATTGAATGCGGGGATTCCGTAACCGTGTTCGGCTGCATGATCCAATACCTGACGCATACTGACCAAAGGCATCGTCTAGTCTCCCTGTTTTGCTGTGCTTCTGTTACAGTTTAACGCTTCTACTGCCGGCAGACTTTTGCCCTCCATCAGTTTCAGAAAAGCTCCGCCTCCGGTCGAAATAAGCGAGATGCCGTTCCACGCATCCAAAGCCTCAATCGCCGCCAGAGTATCACCACCACCGGCCACCGAAAAGGCCTTTGAATCGCCAATCGCCCTTGCCACTGCGCGAGTACCCGCAACAAAATCATCCAGTTCAAAGACACCCATAGGCCCATTCCAGATGATTGAACCGGCCTGCTGAATGTGTCTGGCATACTGCGCCTGAGTCTCGGGGCCGATATCCAGAATACGATCTTCGTTTTGAACAAAGGTGACGGGCAGAATTCTCGGCTGGTGTTCTTTTTCGCGCAGAACCAGAACGTCACTGGGCAAGAGATATTGACCTGAGTCAAGCATTTCTTCGGCCACCTTCAGGCAGCCTGGTTCATGGAATGATTGGCCGATTGAGTAGCCAGCGGCGAGCAACAGGGTATTGGCAACTCCTCCGCCGACAATGAACCGGTCAACTATTTTGCCAAGCTGTTGCAGAATAGCCAGCTTGGTAGACACCTTGGCTCCACCAATGACTGCTATCAGTGGTTGTTGAGCCCGTTTTCTCATGTCCTCAAGGGCTGCCAGTTCGGCGGTCATCAGCAAGCCTGCACAGGCGACAGGTGCCTGCTTTATAGCACCGTAGCTGGAGGCATGCTTTCTGTGCGATACGCCAAAGGCATCCATCACAAAAATGTCGCAAAGCCTTGCCAGTTCCGATGCCAGCCTCGGGTCGTTGGAGGTTTCTCCGGGCTTGAATCGAATATTCTCCAGCAAGGCCAGGTCTGCTCCGAAGCAGTTTACGCCGCCCTCCCAATTCTCGACCAGCTGAATATCGACATCCAGCCTGTCTTTCAGCCACTTGGCCACAGGTGAGAGAGAAAATTCAGGCTGTTTGCTGCTTTCGACGCCTTCTTTCGGTCTGCCCAGATGTGACATCACCGCCACTCTGGCACCCTGTTTGAGTGCGTATTGTATGGTCGGCAGAGAGTTCTTCAGCCGAAAATCGCTGGTAATACGTCCCTGATCAACGGGTACATTCAGGTCTGCCCGAACGAGTACCCGCTTGTTTTTCAGATCAACCTCCGAAAGAGTCAGCATTACATTCTCCTGTGTTTGTGTGCCCCTTCAGAAGAGCAAGAGCGCGTGAGGCTACTCTGTCCGGCGTAAACCCGAAGGCCGCCGCGACATCCTGGCCGGGTGCCGATTCACCAAATCGATCGATGCCCATAACCGCCCCTTCAAAACCCACCCATCTGTACCAGTAATCCGGATGGGCCGCTTCAATGGCCAGGCGAAGACGCACTTCGGAGGGCAGTACCTGTTCTCGCCACTGCTCATCCTGTTGAGCAAACACCTCAACCGAGGGCAGAGAGACGACTCGAACACCCTTGTGAGCCAGCAGTGCATGTGCTTTGACTGCCAGTTCCACTTCGGAACCTGTGGCGATCAGAATCAGCTGTAATTCGTCCGTTTCCCGAACCAGAATGTAGCCGCCTCGGGCAATCTTTTCGAATGAGTCTCGATCATGCATCTGGCTTGGCAGCTTCTGCCTCGACAGGACCAGCGCGGAAGGCCCCGATCTGTCAACGAGAGCGGATCGCCAGGCCACCGCAGTCTCAAGGGCATCGCAAGGACGCCACACGGTCAACTCGGGTGTGCTGCGAAGGTGGGTCAGCTGTTCGATTGGCTGATGCGTCGGGCCGTCTTCGCCCAGACCGATGGAGTCGTGGGTATAGACAAATATTTGCGGCAGTTTCATCAGGGCGGCCATGCGCACTGCATTGCGAGCATAGTCGCTAAACACCAGGAAAGTCCCCGTATAAGGACGCAGGCCGCCATGTGCGGCAATGCCATTGGCTACCGCACTCATGGCAAATTCGCGCACACCATAGTGCAGGTAATTGCCATCCGGCGAATCCGCCGTAATAGTGGTACAGCCCGACCAGCGGGTACAGCAGGAGTCTGTCAGATCGGCGGCACCTCCAATCAGTTCGGGCAACAGGGCTCCGGCCGTTTCAAGACAGACTTTGGAAGCTGCTCTGGTGGCCAGTGTCGGCTTCTTTTCCAGCTGGTCGAGCAGGCATTGTTGATAATCGGCAACAAAATTGTCGGGCAACTCACTCGACCACTGACGTTGCAAATTTCGAGCAAGTTTCGGATATTCCCTGCGGTAGTCCTGCCACAGCCGATACCAGGCCGCTTCAAGTTTCGAGCCCTTCTCCTTGCAGTCCCATTGAGCGTAAATACTGTCCTCTATACAAAAGGGTTCTTGTTCCCAGCCCAGTGCCTTTCTGGTGGCCGCAACCTCTTCTTCACCCAGAGCCGCTCCATGTACAGCAGCCTGCCCCTGTTTATTCGGGCTACCAAAGCCGATGATGGTTCGAGTACAGATTAAACTGGGTTTGTTCTGCTCTTTGACAGCTTTCGATATGGCCTCTGAAAATGCCTCGGGGTCATGTCCATCCACTGAGTCGATGACCTGCCACCCGTAAGCCCGAAAGCGCTCGGGCGTGTCGTCCTGCATCCAGGCAGAAACTTCTCCGTCGATAGAGATACCATTGTCGTCATAGATGGCGATGAGCTTGCCCAATTGAAGGACACTCGCCAGCGAGGCCGCTTCGTGGGAAATCCCCTCCATCAGGCAGCCGTCACCCAGAATCACCCAGGTGCGATGGTCAACAATCGGAAATCCAGGCCGATTGTAGTGTGCCGCCAGTTTTTTTTCGGCAATCGCCATGCCTACTGCGTTGGCAAAACCCTGCCCCAGAGGACCGGTGGTCACCTCAACGCCGGCTGTCTGACCACGTTCAGGATGGCCGGGAGTCGCCGAAGAAAGCTGCCGGAAATTGCGTAAATCGTCCAGGCTCAGCGAGTAGCCCGACAAGTGCAGGGCGGCATAAAGCAGCATGGAGCTGTGTCCGTTGGAGAGGACAAAGCGATCCCGATCCTGCCAGTCGGGGTTATTTGGGTTGTGCTTCAGCCAGTTTCGCCAGAGCGTTGTGATGACATCAGCCAGACCCATGGGTGCTCCCGGGTGGCCGCAATTTGCCCTTTGGACAGCGTCAATGGAGAGAATTCTGACAGCATTGGCAAGGTCAGTTGACACAGGCATTCATACACCCCGAAGAACTTGTGGCGGCTTTCTGGTTGAACAAGGCATCATGCTCGGCGGAGTCTGTCGGCATCGGCGGAGTATTGGCCGAGTCAGGTCCACAAAGCAAAACTCCGAAATTGTATACTACTGCGAGTCGAATCTGTTGTTTTCGGCGATATCCGTTCACATAGAATTGTGCAGATTCGACAAAAGTCCCTAACCTTCATCCAGCTTGACCAACACCCGACCCAACGGAGAAAAAATGCCTGGTTTTAACCCTTTTACGTCTGAGTCCGTTTCGGCGGGCCACCCGGACAAGATGGCCGACTGCATCTCTGATGCTCTGCTGGATGCCGCACTGAAGCTTGACCGGAATGTCCGGTTTGCCTGCGAGACCCTGATGAAAAACAATCTGGTTGTCGTTGCCGGCGAAGTTTCAAGCGACGACTGTGCCGACATTATCGAGCGCATTGAAGTCGAACGGGTTGTTCGCCAGGTGATCGGCGAGATAGGCTATACCCCCGAAGCGGTTGCGGGTTTCGACAACGAATCCTGCAACGTACAGATTGAACTGGGGGGTCAGTCTGAGAACATTGCCCGAGGAATTAACATTCGCGACAAGGACAAGGAGCAGGGGGCCGGCGATCAAGGCATGATGTTTGGCTATGCTGTGGACGAAACGGATGTTTACATGCCCGCACCCATCATCTATGCGCACCGTCTGATGCAACGTCAGGCGGAGGTTCTGCAAACCGGTACCCTCGACTGGCTGAGGCCGGATGCCAAAAGCCAGGTGACCCTGCGCTATGACGATCAGGGAGGGCACCATATTGATACGGTGGTGATTTCTGTTCAGCACGGCGACCATTCCTTCTTTGGCGGCAAGTCTGATGGAAGGGTTTTGAAGTCTGTCGAAGAGGGTGTCAGGGAAGAGATTATCAAGCCGGTTCTGGGCGACAAATTGACCAATCAAACCGGCATCCTGATTAACCCGGCAGGCCTCTTTGTCACCGGCGGGCCGGTTGGCGACTGTGGTTTGACAGGCCGTAAGATTATCGTCGATACCTACGGCGGTGCCGCCCATCATGGAGGGGGTGCTTTTTCCGGCAAAGACCCTTCCAAGGTCGACCGTTCCGGAGCCTATGCAGCACGTTATGTCGCCAAAAATATAGTCGCCGCCGGCCTCGCCAGCGAATGCGAGGTACAGATCAGCTACGCTATTGGTGAGAGCAAGCCAGTCTCGTTCGCCCTCGACACCTTTGGTACCGGCAGGTTGCCCGACTCCCAACTGCAGAAAGTAGCCAGCGAATGCTTTGATCTGACACCGGCGGGTATTACCAGCATGCTGAAGCTGATTGATCGGAACAAGCGACCGGTTTACAGGAAAACAGCCGCTTATGGCCATTTTGGTCGAAAGGAGGAGGGTTTTAGCTGGGAAGTCCTCGACAAGCGAGACTCGCTCCTGGCGGCTGCCGAAAGGGTCTGATTATGCACCTCAGTATCGAACTGTTTCCGCCTGCCGATGCCGCAGGGCGAAAAAAACTGTTGAACCTGACTCGGCGCATGAGCCGGCTGTCGCCCGACTATTTTTCTGTAACCTATGGTGCCGGCAGTTCTGCCCGAGGCAAAACCTTTGCAACTGTCAAGGAACTGGCTGAATCAGGGTTAAACGTGGTCCCCCATTTGTCCATGGGTGTTGACGGAGACTCGACCGCCCACGATCTGCTGCAAGGCTATTCGGCGTTGGGTATTCGTAAAATCCTTGCCTTGCGAGGAGACGGGGGTGCTGACCGTGTTTCGCCTCGCTATGCAGTAGAACTGGTGGGCTTTATTCGCCATCACTATGATGCCGAGTTTCAAATTCAGGTAGCGGCTTATCCGGAAAGTCACCCCGATTCGTCAACCCCCGAAGCCGATCTGCGCTGGTTTAAGCAAAAGGTGGATGCCGGTGCGAATGCCGCCATCACTCAATACTTCTACAACTGTGACGCCTACGAGAATTTCTGTGAACGTTGCGTTCGGGCAGGCATAAATATTCCGGTAATACCCGGCGTGATGCCTATCACCAACCATGACCGGCTGGTCAATTTCTCGAAGAAATGTGGTGCCGAGATTCCACTCTGGATACTCAAGCAGATGGAGCAGTATAAAGACGACCTGGACAGCCTGTGCAGTTTTGGTGTTGATGTAGTCACCTCGATGTGCGAGCGTTTGAGGCTATTGAAGGTGCCTGCCATACATTTTTATTCAATGAATCAGGACAAGGCGGTGACGAAAATTTGCACCAACCTTGGCCTGGTGAAGGAAAGCTGAGGGTTTGTCGGACCCGCAGAAGGTTGCGGAATCCTGCGAACAATTCCGGTGATTAAAGCCTTTTTCATTATCGACCCCATAGACCGGCTGTCAGTCAAAAAAGACTCAACTCTGGCACTGCTCTGGGAAGCCCAGCAACGCGACTGGCTTGTGACCATCGCCGAGCAGCATGAACTTTTCTACAGCGAAAACAGGGTCTATGCCCGCATGAGACCCCTTCGACTGCTCGACATAAGCGGTTCCACTCAGGCCGACTATGAACTCGGGAAAGCCTTCGTGCAGCCTCTTGCGGAGGCAGATCTTGTGATGATGCGAAAGGACCCTCCTTTCGACATGGACTACATCTATACCACTTACCTGCTTGGGCGGGTTGAGAGAGAGGGTGTACTGGTCTGCAACAGGCCGGCAAGCCTGCGCGACTGCAACGAGAAATTTTTCGCCACCCGTTTTCCGGATTGCGTCCCTCCTCTGGTGGTTGCCGCCGACAAACGTGTTCTTCTCGATTTCCATACCCAATACGAGGATATAGTGGTCAAACCACTTGATGGCATGGGCGGCGAGGGTGTGTTTCGAATTCGGAAGGGCGACAAAAATCGCCATGTCATTATCGATACGCTGACCGCCAAAGGCCGATGCCAGATTATGGCCCAGCGGTTTTTGCCGGAAATAGCACAAGGGGACAAACGTATCCTGATGGTTGACGGTCGCCCTGTAGGCCCCGCTCTGGCAAGAATTCCGACCGCCGACGAAAACAGGGCAAATCTGGCGGCCGGCGGCAAGGGCCGAGTGTGCGAGTTGACGGAACGTGACCGGAAGATTGCCGACCAAGTCGGCCCGGCCTTAAGGGAGTTGGGCCTGTTGTTTGTTGGTCTGGACGTGATAGGAGATTATCTGACCGAGGTCAATGTCACCTGCCCGACAGGAATCAGGGAAATTTTTGCCCAGGCCGGTGTCAATGTTGCAGCCGAACTACTCGATTCTGTACAACGCCGGCTGGAAAAATCCGAATGATGTCTGGAACTGCCGGCTATGCCGAGGTTTTCAATGAGCGGTTTCTGCTTTCCCTGTTGCTGGCCCTGGTTCTTCATGTGCTGTGTCTGGTTATGCTTGGCATTCGGCAGCCGGAGCCAGCAACGCAGTTCGAAATCACTCTTCTGCCATCACTCTCGAACACGAAAGCCCAACCGGATTCATCGGCTATTGCACACACGGCTTCGGATCAACAAAGCTCGCCGGTCGATTCGTCAAACTCGTCTGCGTCGGTTGCTGAATATGTCGAAGATTCTCAAGACAAGGCACCCAATCTACTCGATTCACCAGCTTTTCAACAGGAGTCAACTCAGGACAAGTGTCATCCAGACAGGATTCGTTTCCGGAGTGGAGAACTGGTGGCACAGGATTGCACAGCACAGCAAACTGAACAGGCGATGGACTCTCCGGCAGCCACGGTGAGTGATGCTCCACCTTTAAGCCTAAGCCGAATTCTCACACTCACCCGCCCGAACTCGGAGAAGGTTCGAATCAGGAGGCTTTCCGCAGGGGAAGCGGAGAGCATCATCGAAAGCTACTACCTGGCCTCCTGGCAACGAAAAATTCGGTCGATAGGCAGGCTCAACTATCCTCCTGAAGCCAGAACACTCAAGCTCGAGAGCGGACTGCAACTGCTCATAAGTGTTCGGCATGACGGCGAACTCCTCGATGTGAGGGTACTGGCGAGTTCGGGTCATTCGGTACTGGATGAGGCCGCAATGAGAATCGTTCGTCTGGCAGCACCCTTCAATCCATTCCCTGACAAGATTCGCCGTCAGGCAGATGTTCTGGAGGTTGTACACGACTGGAGATTTCGCTAGACCCTGATTTCGCCAGCACCTTATATATGCCACCTTATATCCTTATATAAAGATGTAAAGATGGATTAGAATGATATGGGTATAGTGATGGGATACAGGCAGTAATGGAATATATAGATGTAATGGAATATATGGATGTGGATCGATTTTTTTTGAGAATTCGTCCTCAAAGCCCTGTATTTGCGATATATCGAGAATACGAATATATAAATACTTGATTTTATAGATAAAAATCTATTTTATACTATTAGTTATCAATTGATACACTAGTCCTTTTGAAAGATTGAACGATTGGGCAAATCTTTGCTCTTATTGACGGAAGCCAACAAAACCGAACCTTGGTTTCAACAGAAGAACGGAGTGGCATAAAAGGAGAAAAATCATGTCCGATATTTTGGTAAACATCTCAGGAATCAGCGGTGAGTCAACGCTGGCCGGCTACGAAAAACAGATCGAATGCCTGGCCA
>RKSB01000084.1 GCA_007571095.1 K189A clade bacterium
GTATGCTCGATTCGTACAAGAGGGACAGTGCGGTGATTGGATTTGCCTTCAACACCAAAGGGTTCATGGCGGACCTGAGCTACAACATTGATCGACTGACTCAAATCGAAAAACCCTGAAGCCCTGAGGAGAGCCTGGCGCGCTGGGGAGGATTCGAACCCCCGACCTCGTGGTTCGTAGCCACGTACTCTATCCAACTGAGCTACCAGCGCGCAGGTCGAACATTATAGACGATGGAAGCTTTGCTCAAACCTGTTGGTCGGTCGTATTCGGCCTGGCCCGTCTAATCGGGCGGGTTGGTGTTAGTATGGATGCAGACCCGTTGTCGAGCAGAGAACCCAAAGCCTTGAACAAAGGCTTTCGGGCAGGCTGTGAGTTTTTGAAAAGATTGCACAATGCCCACTGAAAGACGAAACCAGAGTAGCCTCTTTTCATCTGGATATAACGAACAAAAGCCTTACCGAGTCTCGGAATTCCTGAAAAAAGTCGAAAGGTGTCTGGAAGAAGAATACCCGATGCCGATCTGGATCGAGGGAGAGACCAGCAATCTGGTCAAGCCCAGGTCCGGCCACTGGTACTTCAGCCTGAAGGACAGCGAAGCTCAGATACGTTGCGTGATGTTTCGAAGGGAAAACGCTCAGGTTCGCTTTAACCCGGAGGACGGACTCAAAGTGATGGCTTTTTGTTCGGTGAGCCTGTACTCGGCGAGAGGCGATCTGCAGGTCATTGTTCGAAGGCTTGACGTAATAGGCGAAGGGGCACTGAGGCTGGCGTTTGAGAAGTTGCACGGAAAACTGGAGAAAGAGGGGCTTTTTGACAGCAGGAAAAAGCGGTTGCCTCCCTCTTTTCCTCGACACATAGGGGTCATCACTTCCGAAACTGGAGACGCCGTTCGGGATGTCCTCACTGTGCTGAACAGACGTTACCGGTTGCCTCAGATCAGCATTCTGCCGTCTATTACTCAGGGTGCCAGAGCGGCCGATAATCTGGTGAAGGCACTGAGGCTGGCAGAAGCATTCAACCGACAGAACTCGAGGAATGACGGCATCGACGTACTCTTGATGGTTCGAGGCGGCGGTTCGTTGGAAGACCTGCAGGCCTACAATGATGAGATGCTGGCCAGAGCAGCAGCTCAATGCTCCATTCCAATTATTTCGGGAGTGGGGCACGAAACCGATTTCACCATTCTCGACTATGTTGCCGATGTGAGGGCGGCGACTCCTTCGGCAGCCGCCGAACTGGCCAGCAGATCCGGGCAGGAAGATCTGGTTCTTTGCCAGACTCTTCAGCAAAAACTCTTTCAGATAATAACCAGTCTGCTCGGAGCCTGCTCAATCCATATTGGTCAGTACAAGAAGAGGCTGCGTGACCCTCGTCGGCAAATAGAGGCCTGGCAGCAAAAACTGGATGATTTGACAGGTCGACTGAGAACGGGCATGCAGCTAAAAGTAACCAGCAGCAGGTATCAGTTGGAACAGCTGGCTGGAAAGCTAACGGCGACCAGCCCGGGGCATCTTCTGGAGGCCGCCAGAGTCCGTCTGAACAGCCTAAAATCGACGCTGCACGGCAGGATGACGCATGCACAAAAACAGCTAAGGCAATCGCTTTCGTCGTGCGCATTTCAGCTCGACTCCCTAAGCCCGCTTCGAACGCTGAACCGAGGCTACGCCATCGTTCGGCAACAGTCAGCCACCATCACCTCAGTGCGACAGGTCGAGCCGGGTGAGCCGGTGGCTGTTTTTCTGGGAGACGGCAGAATGGACTGTTCGGTTCTGGATATTGACCCGAACGGCAAGCTGAGCGAAGGCTAGAGGTGGCTTTGCTGCGAACTCGCATCGGTATTCGATGCTTTTGTTGGTTGGTGGCCTCGCCTGCCGGCCTTCTGCTGGCCGGCACTCTACCGGAAAGCAGAAATGTACCCGGCGGAATTGCCCTGATTTCGTTGCCGTCTTCGGTGTCGGCCAACGAGGTTCGTTTTCGCAAGCGGCCTGTCTGGGTGACAGCAGTCAACAACCAGAAAACAGCCGTTGTCGGCATTCCGCTGGATTTTCTCCAAGGCTCTGGAAGGCTGGAGGCCGGAGAAAAAACTATCGAGTTTTCGATTGAAGAACATGTGTACCCGGAAAGTCGTATTTATCTGAGCGACAACAATTATGTTGAGCCGCCGCCCGAAATTCTGAGGCGTATTCGTTCCGAAAGCTCGGAAATCAGGAAACAGTTTCGAGTTTTCAGCACAAATATTCAGCCCGAACTGCCTCTGCTGGTTCCGACCCAGGGCATCGTATCAAGCAGATTTGGACTGCGTCGCTTTTTCAACGACCAGCCAAGGAGACCTCATTCAGGGCTTGACATAGCCGCACCTGCGGGTACGCCTGTTCGAGCGGCGGCCAGAGGCAGAGTGCTGGTCGTGGGCGACTATTACTTCAACGGAAAAACCGTCTTCATCGATCACGGTCAGGGGCTGGTTACCATGTATTGCCACCTCGACCGAATCCTGACTCGGGCCGGCAAACGTGTGAGGCGGGGCGACAGGATTGGAACCGTTGGCAACACTGGTCGATCCACCGGCCCTCATCTGCACTGGTCGGTCAATCTGGCCGGTGTCATGGTGGATCCAGAATTATTTACGAACACCGACCTGAGTACTGAGCAAATTTCTCAGCCCTAGCAACGGACCACCATGGTTCGGGCAATCTTGTCGTGCCAGCCCTGCTTGCGCGAATCGAAAATAATCCAGAAAAAGCCCAGCAACATAAACAGCATGGAGAGAATCCAGCCACCATAACGGGCAACACATTGCCAAAAATTCAATGGGCCGCCGGTCGCTGCATCGACGACTTTGATGTGCATCGCCATTTTCCCCGGCGTTGCTCCCTTGTACCGCCAAAACAGAATAATAATCACCATGCCTATGGGCAAAATCAGGTCGTGCATGCCTGGTGGCAACACTAGAGTCAATAGCCCGATCAGGAACCCGTCAATAAAAAAGGCAAAAAATCGAAGCCAGAATCCGGCGTATCGAGTGGCCTCTGTCAATGCCTCAGAATGCAAGGCCAGGTACTCGACGAATCGGTTGTCGGCGGAAAAGATAGTCGCACTCTTGTGTCGGCGAGCCGAAGAACTCCGCCAGTCCCTCCAAAGGAACCGAAGCAAGACCCAGAGCCGATTTCAACGGTCTGCAGGAAAGCTGTGTCAACCGGAAAATCAGGCCGAACAATGCCGAATCAGGCTTACAATCCT
>RKSB01000090.1 GCA_007571095.1 K189A clade bacterium
CGTCACCGCCCCCTGCTTCCGCCATATTGGCCTTGCCGCCTCCTCGGGTCCCCATCAGTTCACCGGCCTGTTGTACCAGTTCGTTGGCCTTGACTCGACTGGTCAGGCGTTTGTTGACGTTGGCTACCAGGCTGACTTTCTCTCCATCGCCGCCGGCCAGCACCAGAACGGCCGGGTTCAGTCGGCTTTTGAGGTCATCCAGAATACCCATCAACACCTTTTTGTTTGAAACGCCCACCTGAGTGACCAGCGAATGCGCCTCGCCAAACTGGTCTGCCTGCTCGGCCAGAGTGCTGGCCAACTGAACGGCCAGCCGCTTGCCTTGCTTGTCCAGCGATTTCTGAAGTGCCTTGTTTTGCTGCCTCAGTGAACGCGCCTTGTCCAGCAAATGCTCGGGTTTCGCCTGCAACAGGGACTGCAATTCATGAACCGCCGAGTCCTGCTGCTGTGTCCATGCCCTGGCCGCTTCGCCGGTGACGGCCTCTATTCTGCGAACATTGGCGGCGATGCCGGATTCGGAGGTGATTCGAAACAGGTCTATATCGCCGGTCTGTCGAACATGCGTTCCGCCGCACAGTTCCATCGAGAAACCTTCGCCCATGGTCAGCACTCTGACCTGTCGGGCGTATTTTTCGCCAAACAGGGCGAGTGCACCGCGCGCCCTGGCCTCGTCGAAACCCATGATTTCGGTGACAACCGGGCTGTCGCGCCGAATTTCGGCGTTGACCATGTCTTCCAGCTCTCGGCATTGCGCCCGAGTCAGGGGGGCATCGTGAGAAAAGTCAAACCGCAGATGCTGGTCGCCAACCAGAGAGCCTTTCTGCTCCACTCTCTCGCCCAGCAGTTTGCGCAGGGCGGCATGCAGCAGGTGAGTGGCCGAGTGATTGGCTCGAATCCTTTGCCTGCGCTCGTTGTCGATTGCCGCACTGACCCGAGTCTCCGTCCGCAGGCAGCCCTGCTCGATGCGGCCATAGTGGATGCAGGATTGATTTCGAGCATTCGTGCGCTCCACTCGAAATCGTCCCTGCTCCCAGGTCAGCCACCCGGAATCGCCGATCTGCCCGCCGGCTTCGGCGTAGAAGGGAGTCTTGTCGAGTACAACCATGCCTTCGCCGGCCTTCAGTTCCGATACCTCGCAAAGCAGTCCGCCGGCTTTCTGATAGAGCTTCTGAACACAGGCGGTGTCCTGAGACTGTGAATAGCCGGTGAACTGAGTGCTGATGTCAACATTCGGGTGCTCGTTGTCCTTGCCTGCAAAGCGGCTGGCACTGCGTGCTCGGTCTTTTTGGGCCTGCATGGCCTGCTCAAACTCGTCCATTGCCAGATTGAGCCCTTGTTCGCGAGCTATGTCGGCGGTGAGATCGGGCGGAAAACCAAAGGTGTCGTACAACTCAAAGACCAGCTGGCCCGGCAGGGTTGCCGACTCGTCGGACTTCTGTTCGAGAAAGCCCGACAGCCGCTTGAGCCCCTGTTCCAGCGTGTTGCCGAAGAGTTCCTCCTCTCTGGCAAGCGTTTGTCGAATGACCTTCTCGGCAGTTCGAAGCCTGGGATAGGCTTCGCCGAGCGAATCAATCAGAACAGGCAACATCTCGGCCATCAATGCGCCTGCATCGCTGAGTTTGCGGCAATGGCGCAATGCTCTCCGAATGATGCGCCGAAGGACATAGCCTCGACCCTCTCTGTCGGGATACACAGAGTCGGCGATCAGAAAGGCGATGGAGCGAATGTGGTCAGCCACCACTCGCATCGACAGGTGCTGTTCTTCTGACGGCTCTCCTCTAACAAGTCCGCCGTTCGTTCGCGGGTGTGCTGTGGTGGCCCGACAGGTTGTTCCAAGTTGCAGAGTCAGAGGCACAAACAGGTCGGTGTCATAGTTGTCGTAAACTCCCTGCATTACCGCAGTTACTCGCTCAAGCCCCATGCCGGTATCGACACAGGGTTTCGGCAGGGCCACTCTGCTGCCATCCGGCTTGCGTTCGTACTGCATGAAAACCAGGTTCCAGATTTCGACATAGCGGTCGCCGTCTTCATCGGCACTGCCCGGCGGGCCACCGGTTACTCTCTCGCCGTGATCGTAAAAAATTTCGCTGCAGGGCCCGCAGGGTCCGGTCGGCCCCATGGCCCAGAAGTTGCTTTCATCGCCCAGTCTGATCAGTCGCTCGGGTTTCAGGCCAATGTCTTTCAGCCAGTAGCCGGCGGCCTCGTCATCGCTCTCATGGACTGTCACCCACAGCCTTTGAGGATCAATCGCCAGCACTTGAGTGACGAATTCCCAGGCATAGCCGATGGCTTCTCGCTTGAAATACTCGCCAAAGCTGAAGTTGCCGAGCATTTCGAAGAGGGTATGGTGCCGAGAGGTGTAGCCGACATTGTCCAGATCATTGTGCTTGCCGCCTGCTCGCACACAGGGTTGTGCACTGGCGGCACAGCTGAACTCGGGTGTCGCCTGGCCGGTGAAGATGTCCTTGAACTGCACCATGCCGGCGTTGGTAAACAGGAGAGTCGAATCGGTTTCAGGCACCAGTGAACTGGCGGAGACGATGCGGTGCCCCTTGCGCTCAAAGAAGTCCAGAAAGGCTTGGCGAATAGTGTTGCTGTTCATGTCAGACTTATGAGTGTGGCGATTCTTGTCGCATCACAGGCTGGCTGTGCAGGTGAATGTGTTTTGGGAAAAAGAGCCCCGAGTTCGGGGAGGCATCAAGCCGAGGCTTTGCCGGTGAGTGCCGCCGACTCCGCCTGCTTTGTGACCGGTTTGGGCATCAGCACCTGAAGAAGCTTGCCCTCGACTTCCTTCAGCACATCGGGATTGTCGGCAAAGTACTGCATCACGCTTTTTCGACCCTGGCCAATCCTTTGGTCCGCATAGCTGTACCAGGCACCCGTTCGAGTGAGTATCCTGCGTTCCACGCCCATGTCTATGATCTCGCCTGTTCGATTGATGCCCTTGTTATAGAGAATCTGAAACTCCGCCTGTCTGAAGGGCGGGGCCAGCTTGTTTTTGACCACCTTGACTCGGGTTTCGTTGCCCACAACCTCGGTGCCTTCCTTAATCTGGCCGGTGCGTCGAATGTCCAGGCGAACCGAGGTATAGTACTTCAGGGCGGTACCGCCAGCGGTCGTTTCCGGCGAGCCGTACATGACCCCGATTTTCATTCGAATCTGGTTGATGAACACCACCAGCGTGTTGGAATTCTTGATATTGGCGGTCATCTTGCGCAGTGCCTGGCTCATCAGCCGCG
>RKSB01000167.1 GCA_007571095.1 K189A clade bacterium
GTTCATACCCCCAGTCCTTAAAGGCACCTTCGGTAAACTTCATGATATTGCCCTTGTGAACAAGCGTCAGCGAACGCCTGTCTTCATCAATGCAATACTGCAAAGCCTTGTTGATCAAACGCTGGGTACCTGCTTTGGAAATCGGTTTGATGCCGATGCCACAGTGCTCGGGAAAGCGGATGTTCCGAGCCCCCATTCGAGTCTGCAGAAAATCGATCAATTCTATGGCTTCCGGACTGTCCGCCTGCCATTCGACGCCCGCATAGATATCCTCGGTATTCTCCCGAAAAATGACCATGTCGGTCTTTTCAGGCTCGCGTAGCGGAGAGGGTACGCCCTTGAACCAGCGAACCGGCCGAAGGCAAACATAGAGGTCGAGATGTTGTCGAATAGCCACATTCAGCGACCGAATGCCGCCGCCTATAGGCGTGGTCATGGGCCCCTTGATGTTCACCACAAGATCCGTCAGTGCCTCAATGGTCTCCTTCGGTAACCACTGGTCCTGACCATAGACTTTCAGGGCTTTTTCGCCGGCAAAAAGCTCTGTCCAGTAGATTTTACGTTGATTGCCATAGGATTTTTCGACAGCCGCATTCACCACCTTCAGCATGACCGGAGTAATATCGACACCGATGCCGTCTCCCTCGATATATCCGACAATCGGGTTATCCGGCACCTTCAGGCTATAGTCCCGGCCGACCGTGATGCGATCACCGCCGGCGGGTATTTGGATGTTGCTGTAGGTCACTCGACCCCTCCAGAATGACTGATGCGCACAGAGTCACCGATGTGCGAACACAAAAGCCGCTACTTTTCAAAAAATTTTCAGGTGGCGGAAGTATAACACCGACTCACCGGTGCCGTCATTCAGACCAGCTTTTGGCCGCCCTGAGGTCTGCCTGCGTAGTCTGAATCCAGACTGTTTTCTCGGGGCCAATGGCCTGCTTCCACAAAGGCACTTCGGTTTTCAAAAAGTCCATGATGAAGGCATTGGCCGAAAAGGCTGGCTGGCGGTGAGCGGCGGCTGTAATCACTCCAACGATCTGCTCGCCGACAACCAGGCGACCGATGCGATGAATCAACACCAATCCTTGCAGAGGCCAGCGCTTGAATGCTCGCTCGGCGATTTCCTCCAGTGCCCTTTCGGTCATGCCTGAATAGTGTTCCAGAAACAACGCCTCGACACCTTCGTCAGGCCGAACCGAACCGGTGAAAGTCGCTATCGCCGCAGAACTGCCGACTGCTTCGACAAGTCTGACCAGTTCATCGGTCAGGTCAAAATCCTGCTCCTGTAAAACGATTCTTCGATACATTCAGTTCTCTGGCTGCCGGTGGCATTCGGCAGTTCTCTAGCCGCCGGTTACCGGTGGCAGCAGGGCGATCTCGTCGTTCTCGGCGATCGGGGCATTCGTTTTAACCAATTGGCGATTGAGTGCGATCAGCTTGTCCGGTGCATTGACAACCGCCGACCAGGCCGAATGATGGTCGCAAATCCAGGCCAGCAGCTCATCGACAGTCGTCAACTCGGCCGGCACCTCAAGGCAACTCTCCGAAAGACCCAGATATTCCCTGTACTGAGCAAAGAATCTGAACCGCAAAGTCATTCGCTTTGAAGGCATGAATGCGTTGTCCTGAAAGGCTTTGGAGTGCTATCATAGCAGACCCCGCTCTGGCCTTGGCCTTCGAAAATGCCAGCAGACAATTTACCCGTTTCCTCGCCGGCTGTCGGGGCAACAGCAGATGATCGAGGCCAGCCGTCGGCCGGTGCTCTGCTCGCCCTCTCTCCAATTGATGGCCGGTATGTCAAGGCATGCTCCGGTTTACGCGATATCTTCAGCGAGTACGGCCTGATTCGCCATCGGTTACAAGTGGAAGTCGCCTGGTTCAAGTGGCTGGCGAGCATACCGACTATTCGAGAACTGCCGCCTCTGAACGCCGATGACGAGCAATGGCTGGACTCTCTGGTATCCGGATTTGATCTGGCAAACGCCTCTGAAATCAAGGCTATTGAGGCCGAAATCAACCATGATGTCAAGGCGGTTGAGTATTTTTTGAAAAAGCAACTGGCGAGGAGACCTCGCCTTGCGCCCTTTCAGGAATTTGTTCATTTCGCCTGCACCTCGGAAGACATCAACAACCTGAGCTACGCCCTGATGCTGAAGACAGCACGAACAGACAGTCTTCTGCCGGCGGTCCGTACACTTACAAAGGCCCTGACCCAACTGGCCCAAAAGACTGCATCGGCAGCCATGCTGGCGCGCACTCACGGACAGTCGGCGTCACCCACCACCATGGGCAAGGAACTGGCGGTAACGGTCGAGCGTCTGAACTGCTCGACCAAGGACTTTGAACGACTTCGGCTGAAGGCCAAATTCAATGGTGCGGTGGGCAACTATAATGCCCATGCGATTGCCTATCCAGAACTTGACTGGCCGGCTGCCTGCAAAGGATTCGTCGAATCCTTCGACCTTGACTTCAATCCCTGTACCACGCAGATAGAACCTCACGACAAGATCGCCGAATACTGTCAAATTCTGGCTCGCCTGAACCGTATTCTGGTCGACTACAATCGAGACATCTGGGGATACATTTCTCTGGGTTACTTCAGCCAGCGACAGAATGCTGCCGAGGTCGGGTCATCGACCATGCCGCACAAGATCAACCCGATAGACTTTGAAAATTCCGAAGGCAACCTTCAACTGGCCTGTGCTCTTCTGTCCTTCTTCGCCGCTGAACTGGCAACCTCAAGATGGCAGCGTGACCTCACCGATTCAACCCTGTTGCGCAACCTGGGTGTCGCTCTGGCACACAGTCTGATCGCCTGGCACGGGTCGCTTCGAGGCACTCGCAAGCTTGAGTTGTCAACGGACAGGTTGCAACAGGACCTGAATTCGAATTGGGAGGTTCTGGCCGAGGCCGTACAAACCTTGATGCGCAAACATGGGCTTGAGCAGCCTTATGAGCAGATCAAGAACCGAACCCGTGGGCAGACGCTCGACCAGGCGGGGCTGCACCGGCTGCTGGACGAACTTGACCTGCCGAAGGATGTCAAGGATCGCCTGAGAGCAATCACGCCGGCCACCTACACGGGTCTTGCCGAGCAACTCGCCCGAAGTCTGACCGCAGACTAATCCATTCGAGCCGCAGGCACTTTTAAACTGGCCGCAGGCGCTTTCAAACTGGCCGCAGGCACTATCTTAAACTGGCCGCAGGCGCTTCCATTCCAGCCACGAACTATC
>RKSB01000105.1 GCA_007571095.1 K189A clade bacterium
TGTGGTCGAACGCGCCTTGCCGATTCCCTCCAGAAGGATCAGTTTCAAGCCTTTCGAAGTGCTTTTTTTATCCACTGTCATGGCGGTTCGCAGTGCGTCTGCACTCAGGCCGGATGGTAGCAGAGTCGGCAGCTTCAGAGCTTCCAGCAGGGAGCGAACGCGAATCGACTGTTCGGGTTCGAGCCAGCCCTCTTTCACCGAAAGTTGGAGTGCCAGGGACATGCCCATGGCGACCGCCTCGCCATGTAGCCACTCGCCATAGCCGGTAACCACCTCCAGAGCGTGACCGAATGTGTGGCCGAAATTGAGCTGTTCGCGCAAGCCGGCTTCGCGTTCATCGGCGGCTACGATCTCGGCCTTTATACTAACCGAACGATAGAGTGCTTCGGCCAGAACATCCGGATTCCACTTGTTGAGTTCGTCGACACTCTGTTCAAGCCAGTAGAAGAGCTCGGCACTATAAATGATGGCGTGCTTGACCAGTTCGGCAATGCCGGCTCGATACTCCCTTTCAGGCAGAGTGGTCAATAGACTCAGGTCGGCCAACACCAGCTTTGGCTGATAAAAGGCACCAATCATATTCTTGCCCTGAGGATGATTGACTGCCGTTTTTCCGCCGACTGAGGAATCGACCTGAGCGAGCAAAGTGGTCGGTATCTGAATAAAGGCCACGCCGCGTTGATAGCAGGCGGCGGCAAATCCGGCCAGATCACCTATCACACCGCCGCCGAGTGCCAGAATGGTGGTGGTTCTGCGATGACGGTGAGCAACAAGGGCATCAAAGACGCGCGCAAGCGAGTTCAGATTTTTGTGTTGCTCGCCATCCGGCAGGATCAATTCATTCACGCTCAGGCCTGCAAGTGCCTCCTTGAGTCGGCTCAGGTATAGAGGTGCCACAATCTCGTTGCTGAGAATGAATACCTGCTCGCCGGCAACCCACGGACAAACCTGCTCGCCGGATGACAGCAAATCGAATCCGATGCGAACAGGGTAGCTGCGCTCTTGCAGATTCACCTGAAGTTCGTAGTTCAAATCAGCGGTCATAGGGAAAGCCCCGAAAATGATTGCAACCTGAGCCGAGTCTGAAAGGTCAAACCCTTCGAGCCTTCGGAAAGGACGGCTAACCCTCCTCAGAACGCCCTGAGAGACGGCTGGCGATCTCGGCGGCCAGATTGCGAGCCGAACTGCCGTCAGCAGGAAGCGTGAGGTCGGCGATCTCCTGATAGAGCGGGCTCCTCTGTTTGTGCATGGCTTCCAGAATCTTTCTTTTTTCAGCGTCATTGCCTTTGAGCAGAGGACGATTCTTGTCCTTGGATACCCTCTGGATCTGCCGCTCAAGTGGAGTTTCCAAATAAACAACAGTCCCTCGACTGACCAGCCTTTTGCGATTTTCTTCGCGTAGAATCGCACCGCCGCCAGTCGCCATCACGATACCGGTACGCTCGGTCAACTCCTGTATCAGCCTGACTTCACGGTCACGAAAGCCATTTTCGCCTTCGAGATCAAAAATCCAGGCGATATCGACACCGGAACGGGACTCTATCTCTATGTCCGTATCCAGAAACTCCAGCCCAAGTGCGTCAGCCACCAGTCGCCCAACCGTGGTCTTGCCGGCACCTGCCGGGCCGATCAGAAAAACGTTACCGAAACTGGCCATTGTATGGAGTAGTTAGAAGGTTCCTGCAAATATCACTGTTCTACACTATTCGGCTTTACAAGATTTGAAAGCAACGCTCGCCGACAAAGGTCAAGCCGCAAACCCTTTCTATTGTATCCATTATTGCCTGCTTTTTTATTGCCTGCTTTTTCGGGGATACGACCGGAGGGCTCAGTCATCGAAATCCAAAGTGGAGTCCTGGATGGCCTTCGGCGTCATAAAAACCAGTCATTCCTGCTTGCCCTCGGCCAGCCGAATGTGCCGAAACAGCCGTTCCGATACCGGAATATCTCCAGGCAATTATTCGCCTGTTTTTTGCTTAACTGCTTTTAACTGCTTTTTTTCGGGGCTTATATACCTGACTTGACAAGTTCTTTTGAGAAGATGTCTCCGATCTTCTGGCGGCTATTCTGGCTTGATCCAGTTGCAGCCAGCATGAGTGAGACGTGTCGCAACCGGATGGCTTTATCAAACTACATGTATAAGTCCCTTTTTTCGGAGATACGACCGGAGGGTTCAGTCATCGAAATCCAAAGTGGAGTCTTCAATGATCTTCGGCGTAATAAAAATCAGTAATTCCTGCTTGCTCTCGGCCAGGCTGGTGTGCCGAAACAGCCGTCCCAGCAACGGAATATCCCCAAGCAACGGAGTTTTGGTGATCGCTCGTGTCTTGCGGGTTCTGTAAACACCGCCCAATACCACCGTCTCACCATCACCAACCAGAACTCGAGTGTCCAGTTGATTGGTGTTGATCAAAGGCACTCCGTTGACCACCTCACCCAGAGAATCCTGACTGACATGCAGGCTCATTGAAATCCGGCCATCCGGAGTGATGTGAGGACGAACTTTCAGTTGCATGACAGCCTGCTTGAAGGATGTGGCGGTTGCACCACTGGCACTGGTTTCCTGAAATGCAATCTCGACACCCGAGGTAATAGTGGCCGACTGCTTGTCGGCGGTCACGATTTTCGGGCGCGCCACCACCTCACCATTGCCCTCGGTTGCCAAAGCAGAGAGTTCCAGGTCCAGCATGAAGCCTCCGGAGACCAGCCCGACGGCAAATCGGGCAGCCTGTTCCGCATTCACTCCCAAATTTACATTCAATGGATAAGTGTGATAGTTCAGGTTGCCTTGAGAAACCTCAGAAAGTCCGCTTCTCGAACCGGCAATCGAAAGGTTTCGCCCACTGTCAAAGCCGGCACTGCCCCAGCGCACACCGAGCCGTCTGGAGAAGCTGACATTGGCGGTCACAATCTGTGCCTCGATTAAAACCTGCTTGACCGGCACATCCACTCGGCGAATGATTTCCCTAAGCAGGGTCAGGCGATCAGACGTATCTACGAGAACAAGAGTATTGGTGCGTTCGTCAACCAGAGCACTGCCGCGCTCTGACAACACGCCGCTCGCATCCTGCCCGGACTTTTTCAGTAAGGAGGCGACCTCGGCGGCGGTTGCGTGCAGTATTTCAATGTGCTGAGTCTGTAAGGGCGAAAGCCTGGCCAACTGGCTGTTGTGTTCAATTTCTTTGCGATTTTGCAGGGCAACCTCCTCTTGAGTGCCCACCACCAGAACGCCCTCCGAAGAATATTGGGCGAGTCCTTCGCTCCGTAAAACAAGATCAAGTGCATTGCGCCAGTGTACACTTTCAAGCCTGAGAGTGACTCGACCCTCGACGGCGTCGCTCACCACCATGTTGATCCCTGCCAGGCTGGCGATGATTTGCAACACTGGCCTCACTCCAACCTCCTGAAAATTCAGCGACACAAGGTTGCCTTCAGCACAAAACGGAGCCGAATCGCAGGCTGGTCTGGTCTCCTCTGAGGCTTGTGTGGCCAGTGCAATGGCGCACAGATGGAGCCCGAGCAGAAGTCCGGTCGCTCTTTCCAGGCGGTCGGCCATTTTTCGCCTCAAACTCTTCTGGTTCCGATTGTCTGAAGGCAGCCATTCATAATTTGCGATCACACAAAAGAGGGCCGTAGCTGACCCATCCTCCCGGCTGGTTATCAGATACAACTTCAATGGAACCGCTCATACAGCCGGTGTGTTCCCGAGTCTTCTGCTGAATCAAATCATCGCCAAGGTAGAGCACCGCATACAGTCTGTTGGCGGCGTCTTCAACCAGCAACCAGCGCTGAGTGCCGGCTGCAATCACGCCTCGAACAGGCAGTCCCGAAATCTGTTTAACTGGCTCGATATTCGAAGAGTCCCCTTTGGCTTCGAGTTCGATGGTCAGCAAATTCAGATCAAAGGGGTGCTCAAGCTGCAATGCATTCTCCGACGAGAACAGACGAGCAGGCCAGAAGGCGAGGCCAGCGAGAATCGACAAACACACTGTCCGAATTAACCTCATCATCAAATTTCAAAGCTCCCATGAATACGAATCACGGCCTTCAGGTTCAGATTTCGGCCGCCATTTTCCAGCGGCCTGAGATCAAAATCCTCAATGCTGACCACCTCTTCCAGTTCGGCCAGAGAAGCGAAAAAAAGGCGCGTTGCCGAATAATGTCCCTGTGCCTCAAGCCGAATGGGCATAGTCCGATAAAAGGATTCTTCCTGCCAGCGGCCAGGGCGAATATCGATCAGGGTCAGGCCATTGGCCTTCACTGCCGTCGTCAGGTTATCGATCATTTGAGGCGGACGAACAGACAGCTTGAATTTTTTCACAGGCCGAAGATCGCTTGACTCTCGTTTGCTGACGAGGTTTTCTTCTTTAATTTCAACTAGTGCTGCCTCTGTTTGTTGGTGATGCTGTTGTAAATCCTGGTATCGGGCATTCGACACCTGAACTTCGGATTCCAGCCAGCCAATGAAGCTCCAGTGCAACAGGAACAGCAAGCACAGAGCCACGCAAATAAACAGAAGAATCTGCCTTCGAAAGGGCCAGCCAGACGCCCTCAGAAGAGCTGGATTTGTTGCCAGCAGTCGCCAGTGGTCTTTTCGGTCAAACATCTTCTTTGTTTTGCCCTTCGTGAGTCACTTCAGGCTGGCTATTCAGCCGAATGGTGAAATTGAACTGGCCTCGGCTCTTCGATTCGTGTATGCGTTCAAGCACAATCTCGCCAAACCGGCCCGCCGAATTGAGTTGACGCAAAAGCTCTCTGACCGGTTCGCTGTCGTGAGTAACACCCTGAACAGTCATCGCCGACTGAGACAGGGAGAGGGACGTGTAGGCAAGCCGGTCAGGCATACTCCGAGTCAGGAGATCGAGCGTTTGAGCTATCTGTTTTCCATGATTTTTCAGTCGGTCAACCCTTTGCAGACGATTGCTCGTCTTCAACAAATGCTCGCGAGTTTGCCGATGCTCAAGCATTTCTGATGCAAGAAGATCGACTCTTTCCTGTAGCAAAGACACTCTCTGGTGAGTATTTACAAGGTCGGTAAAGAGCAGCAAAGACCAGAGGGCTGATACCAAAACCGGCAGTAGAACCGCCGCCAGCAACCGGCCAACGAAACTTTTGACCCTGTTTTCTCGAAGCGTCGCCCGCCAGGGCAACAGGTTAATGGCCGGAATCATCCATGCCTCGCAAAGCCAGCCCGCAGGCGAGTGAAAAGGCTGCAACATCAGACGGAATCTTCATCGACTCGGCATACTGCATGTCGGCAAAAGGGTGGGCGATACTCACTGGCAATTCGAGGCTCTCCTCCAGCAGATGAGGCAGGCCATCCAGAGCAGCACCGCCGCCGGCCAGAATCAAACGGTTGATTTCCGAAAAAGGATGCGCTGAGAGAAACAGTTGCCGAAAGCTTCGAACCTGGTCAACCAGCAGCTCGAGAAAAGGCCTCAGCACGCTTGGCGAATAATCATTCGGCAGGTTTTTTCTGCATTTGCCGAGTTCTGCTTCCTGCAGCGACAGGCCATAGTAGCTCTGGATTTGCTCAGTCAGGGCTCGGCCAGCCAGTGCATGCTCCTTGTGAAAAAGCATGCAATCGCCGATCAGTACACTCAGCGTGGTGCTACTTGAACCTATATTGACAAGTACCACCACTGGCTCGTGTGCCTTCAACAAGGCTCTCTGGAGGGCGTAGCCTTCTACATCAAGGGCGAGAATATCCAGACCTGCCGATGAGAAAAGATGTTGGCGGGCCCTGACCTCCTGCAGGCGGCAGGCAACAAGCAAAACCCTGATTGCGGATGGCTGCTGTTCGTTGTTTGGCAAAAGAACATAATCAAAGACTGTCTCGTCCGCAGAGTAAGGGAAGTTGCGCTCAATCTCGACCTCCATACAGGCCTCGATTTCGGATTCAGACAGGCCAGTGGGCAGTTCCACCACTTTGATTTTGACCGAAGAATCGGGGACGCTTGCCATGACCGAACGCAAACTCGTACCCGACGATCTGACCAGGCGAGTAATGGTCTGGCAAAGGGCCTCATGATCGGGCGGGCGGCCAGTGTCCAAAACAGGGAGAATCTCCGTTAAACAAGCTTCCAGCCGATATCCGTCAGCCACTTTCGACAGCTCCAGCAGGCGAACGGCGGAAGAGCCTATGTCAATACCGAGGACACTCTTCGTCTTTTCTGGAGACCTGAAGCCTTCTATCATTAGAGAAAACCAGAACACTGAAAACGGGGAACCCGTTAAAATTACAGCAGATAACACCCTGCATCCAGCGCGCCAGACAATCGGCGTTTCGTCAAAAAATCTAATTAAAACAAAGAGAAGTTGACTAAAATAACGAAAGCGGTCATTCAGAGAGGCAGTAGTCGCACAACATGAAACTGCTCAAACTACAGTTCCTGCATCTTTTTATCTGCGCTCTGGCAGGGGCTTTTATGGTGCTGGCGGGTGCCTATCTGTACCTCAATCCTCAGTTGCCACCTGTTGAAACATTCCGCAATGTCAAGCTGCAAACTCCGCTTCGTATCTACAGTGAGGACAATGTCCTGATTGCTGAATACGGCAGTCGGCGAAGAACGCCTCTAACGCTTGAACAGATTCCCGAAACCTATATTCAGGCGGTTCTATCCATCGAAGACAAGCGGTTCTATCAACATTTGGGAGTTGATTTCATCAGCCTGGTCAACGCCATCAGGCGCATGGTGTCCTCGGGTGATATTCAGGGCGGTGCAAGTACCATCACCATGCAGGTTGCACGCAATGTTTCACTCACCAGAAGGCAGTCCTTTCTCAGAAAATTCAAGGAAATACTCTTGTCGCTGAAGCTCGAACAGGAATTGAGCAAAAGTGAAATCCTCACGCTCTACCTGAACCTGATTCCCTTCGGCAAGCGCGCTTACGGTGCCGAAGCAGCCGCCCAGACCTATTACGGCAAGACTCTGAGCCAACTCAACCTGCCTCAGTTAGCCATGCTGGCGGGTATTCCAAATGCACCCAGTGCGGGCAACCCGATCAACAACCCTCAACGGGCGTTGAGGCGACGTAATCTGGTGCTAAAGCGAATGTTTGACCAAAACAACATCAGCCAGCAGCAATACGAAGAGGCTGTTGCTGCCCCTGTGACTGCCAGCATTCACTCTCTTGTCGAAGACAGCGGAGCACCCTGGTTTGCTGAAGCGGCGCGAGTCGAAGCCTTGCGCAAATTCGGTACGAGTGTCTACGAAGACGGCTACCGAGTCTACACCACCCTGAATCTTGATATGCAACGGAAGGCGGATGATGCCCTGAGACGTGGCCTCAAATCTTATGACCTGCGTCACGGCTACCGCGGAAGCCAGGAGCAGTTGCCGGTGCCAGAGGAACTCAAACGGTCCCTGGTCAAACGCATCACAGACCCTCGCCTGCCCGCCGAATGGAAAGAGAAATTGCAATCAATTCAGCCCTATTCGAATCTGGTACCAGCCATCGTGGCGCATGTTCAGGAGCAATCGTTTGACGCTTTTCTGGTCGACGGCAGCCTGATCAAGGTCAATCGAGATGGGTTTAAGTGGGCTCGCCGGCTGATCGATGCCAATAAAAGGGGGCAGGAGCCTCCCAATGCCAGCTTCGTGGTCCAACCCGGCTTTGTCATCTGGCTGGAAGAGGCGGACAAGCAGTGGTTTTTGCGTCAGATACCCTTGTTGCAGGGAGCTGTCATCGTGCTTGAACCTCAGAACGGAGCGGTACGAGCAATTACGGGCGGCTCCGATTTCAAACGAAATCAGTTTAATAATGCATTGAGAGGCAAGCGTCAGCCTGGGTCGAGCTTCAAACCCTTTGTTTACGCAGCAGCACTTGAGCAGGGGGTTACGCCGGCAACGGTGTTCAATGATGCCCCCATGGTATTTGAGGACCAGAACCTTGAAGGCCGGTATCGTCCGAGAAATTCGACGGGCGATTTTCGTGGGCCCACGCTGGCCAGAGAGGCCTTCTATCGTTCAATCAATCTGGTGTCGATGCGCGTGTTGTTGGCGGCCGGAGTCGAGCCCACTCTCGACCTGCTCTCACGTTTCGGCTTCGACACTCGAAACTTTCCGGATAACCTGCAGCTGGCAGTCGGTGGAGGCACGCTTGCTGTTACGCCGATGGAGATGACTCGGGCCTATAGCGTATTCAGCAATGGCGGCTATCTGATCGAGCCTTACCTCATCAAACACATAGAGCAAAACGAAGCCGGAGTGGTTTTCAGGCATCGGGCGGCGGTAGCCTGTAACCCCTGTCCGAGTGGTTTTGAAGAGGACATGAAAGACGATCCGGTGCTGGCAAAAAGGGTTCTTGACGCCCGAATTGCCTTTCAGATGAAAAGCCTGATGAAGGATGTCATCAAGCTTGGAACCGGACGCAGGGCTCAGGTGCTGGAACGCGATGATCTGGCAGGCAAAACCGGTACAACCGACGAGGCAGATGTCTGGTTTAACGGCTTCAACAAGGATCTCGTCGCCTCGGTATGGTTAGGTTTTGCCGACCACAGCAAGCTCGGAGACAACGAATTCGGGTCTAATCTGGCCCTTCCCGTCTGGATTGATGTCATGTCCCAAATACTGCCTGCCGAAAGTCCCGAAGCCGAAAACCCGCCATCCGGTCTGGTACAGGTACACATAGACCCGCTGACTGGTGCGGCCACGCATCCAGGCTACCCCAAGGCCGTACCCGAGTGGTTTCGAGTCGAGAATGCTCCCCGGCAAAGCAACAATGCCGTTATTCAGACAGAAGAGGAATCCGGTATTGACCCGACCGAGCTGTTCTAAGCCGGAGCCCCTGAAATCGAGAACTTCGGGCCTTTCAGTATAATAGAGCGGTAGTCTCCGCAAGAAGTGCTCGCATGCTGTCATTCTTCCGACCTCTTCGTCATATCACATGTCTGCTTCTGCTCCTGAGTCTGGCAACGAGCAGTGCCTTCGCCCAGAAGCCCTCAAAGCTGGCTTCCCAGTTCCTTCAGAACACCATCGATTTTCTCAATCTGGCCGTCAACAATGCCCCCCTGAGCAAAGAAGACCCCGAGGCCTTTCGTCAAATACTGCAAAAAGAACTGGATCCCTGGGTCAGCTTCAATGCCTTCACTCGGGGAGTCATGGGAAAATTTTACAAACAGGCAAGCCCGGAACAGGCGAATGCGTTTCAGCGAACCGTACAAAAATCCCTGATAGAGACCTACGCCGAGGCACTGGACAGAATTGATCCCAAAAGCATCAAGATCGACAAGTTCGCCGACCGAGAGGATCAGAAAAGGGCCACCGAAAGACGCAGACAGATTTCGCTTATGGCGCGCATCAAAAACGGCAGTAACTACAGCTTCAAGTATTCAATCTCTCGCGACAAGGACGGCGAGTGGCGAATGCGCAACATACTGTTCGGCGGAGTCAATCTGGGTTTAAGCTTTCGCAGCAGATTTCAAGCCGCCTTCAACGATCCCGCCAGGGGTGGCAGCATACAGAAGGTCATCGACAACTGGGAGTGATCGGACTGGTACAAACCCTGCTTCTTGAGCAGTTCATCGCCAGAAAGACGAAAAGCAAACGAAAAAATCCCCGGACCCTTCAATAAAGCCTTCGGCGAAGGCATTGCCTCAAGCTTGCAGGCAAAAAGCCAGCATAAGAAATTTATTCGAGTCGGCCAGCAGAATCGAGACAAAATCGCCAGAGAATGCTCGCAAGAATTCTTTCCCTGCAAGCCGACAAAACGCTTCTGAAAAGCCGCCCGGCGATTTTGGCAAAGTGGTCAATCTGCTACAAAGATGGGTCTGCCGAAAGTGGGGTGGATGCCGCCAGTTGGCAGGTGATGTCTTGCAAAACTTCTTTGGAACACACAAAAAGGGCTTTCGGCTCATGCAGAGAGCAGATGATAAAAAACCAGTCGGCTGAGTTGATGGAAGGCTTTGCGTTTCAGGTGAAGGTAGTGAGAACAGACCGCAAAAAGTCTGTGTCCATTCAAATTGAGGGCGATTCGGTCAAGGTCAGGGTTCCCCGATTGCTGTCGAATGCCCGTATTCGTGACCTTCTTGTCAGACGAACTGCCTGGATCAACAACAAGCTCAAAGAGCAGTCAAAAAGGCCGGTTCCAAGAAGCATGGAATATGCAAGCGGAGAAAACATACCCTACCTCGGCAGAAACTATCGCCTGAAAATTGTTCAGGATTCCGAGGCTTCCGTTCAACTGAATGCCGGATGCCTTGTGGTAACCGTCTCGAAGAGCGATCCGGCTCCTCAGGCAACCATCAGGTTGCAAGTGATCCTGTGGTATCGGCGAAAAGCCGAAGAATACCTGGCTGAAAAAACGGCTCACTGGGCAAAAAAGATGAGTGTTCAGCCGAGGTCAGTATCGGTAAAAGACTACAAGACGCGCTGGGGTTCCTGCTCGATCCGTGGAGATATTTCCTACAACTGGCGGGTCATTCTCACGCCTTCGTCTGTTGTTGATTACCTGGTGGTACACGAACTCTGTCATCTGCTGGAACACAACCACTCTCCCGCATACTGGCGACATGTAGGACGGTTTATTCCCGACCACAAAAAAAGACGGGCCTGGCTTAAGCAACGGGGAAATCTGGTTGTCCCATAGACGGCTCGTCAGGAAACAATGGCTGAATAAACCAGAGCCTTGAGCTGAGAACGAATGTTGAACGTATTGGAAGGTATGAACTGGGTCATAAAAATAACCGCCAGGTCTTCCGCCGGATCCACCCAGAAGGCCGTACTTGCCAGGCCACCCCAGGCAAATTCGCCGGTCGATCCTATAATGGGTGCGCGTTGCATGCCCAGATGAACCGAAAAACCCAGCCCGAAGCCGACGCCCTCATAGATTGTCTCGCTGAAAGAACCACGCGCCCAACGTGTGAGGTCATCGTTGTGAGGCAGGTGATTTTGAGTCATGAACTCCAATGTCTTCGGGCCGATAATTCGCGTGTCGTCCAAGGCACCTCCGCCCAGCAGCATGCGGCAAAACCGAAGATAGTCAGCAGTGCTCGAAACCAGGCCGCCGCCGCCCGAGAAAAAGGCCTTGGGGCGAGCGAATTCGCTGTCTGCGGGATCATCCTGTAATACAAGCCGCTTGTTTTCGTCTCGCTCATAGCAGGCGGCAAAGCGATGCAGTTTGTCGGGCGGCACAACGAAAAACGTATCCTGCATGCCCAGCGGATCAAATATACGCTCCTGTAGAAACCGGTCAAAGGGCTGACCTGAAATGACTTCGCAAAGATAGCCGACAACATCGGTGGCAACCGAGTAGTTCCAGGCTTCTCCGGGCGAAAACTCCAGCGGCAGCTTCGCCAGCTTCTGAACAAAGTCCCTGAGTGTCCAGCGATCATGTTCCTCTGCTATCTTCAGCCGCCTGTAAGCCCTGTCAACATTGGTTGACTGAAGAAATCCATAGGTCAGACCTGACATATGCGTCAACAGATCCCTGACCGTCATTTCCTGACGGCAGGGCCGAGTCTGAAAATCCGGATAGACTCCAGCCTGATAGACTCGCAAATCCTTCCATTCGGGAATAAACCTGCTAACCGGATCGCTCAACTGAAAATGCCCTTCCTCGTACAGGGTCATCAGGGCCACGGAAGTGATCGGCTTGGTCATTGAGTAAATACGAAACAGGGTATCTTCCTGCATCGGTTTGTTGCCTTCTCGGTCCATCAAACCAAACATCTGGTTTAACACCACCTGGTTGCGGCGATAAATCAGTATCTGGCATCCGGCCAACCTCTCTTTGTCAATGTATTGGGTCTGCAAATGCCGGCTGATACGTTGCAGTCGAGAAGTGTCCATGCCGGCGGGAAAAGGATTTTTGCGATTGTTTGAAGCCATGTTTCCTTGAGAATAGCGAGCGGAGTATTTCATTCTACGGAAATCCGCTGGCTCTGCCACAATGGCCAAATTCGCACAGACAGGCTTATAATTGCAAACACCTCTGGCGTGTCTCCAGGACGTGCCTCCAACTTGACGTTTTTTCCTGAGCTTTATGGCTCCGATTCCGTTGAATTCATCAAAAACGCCTCTGCTGATTATTTTATTGACGCCTCTGGGAGTCGCCCTGTTGGCCAGTGGACTTTATTTTTTCAGCGAAAACTGGGGTATTCAGGGCGGAAAAACCAACGAGGGGCGGCTGGTCGACAAGGCTGTGGCCATTACTGAGGTCAGTTCTCAGGCAAGGACCGGAGAAGGAAGATGGCGAATTGTTCTGGTCAACCCCGATGCCTGCACAATGCCCTGCCTTGCTGTGGCTGACCGAATCAACAGCATCAAGCAGTTGCTGGGCAAAGACAGCCAACGTCTTGAGCTTCTTGTTCACACCAACCCGCCGCCGATACACAGGGATTTGGCACACTGGAGTGCGATTGATCTGGACACGGCAAAGCTTGGGCAACTGCTGCCGACGAAGCTGACTCACTACACTCTGCTGGTTGACCCGATGCACAAGATCGTTCTGCTCTATACCTTTGAGCAGGCTGGCAGTGAGTTGCTGAACGACCTCAAGCGACTGCTCCAACTCTCTCGAATAGGCTGATGTCACGGCAGCCCGGCTACTACCTGGCCTTGAGCACAAGTTTGCTGGCTTTCGTAGTGATACTGCTCGGAGCCTGGACGCGACTGGTCGATGCCGGCCTCGGGTGTCCCGACTGGCCTGCCTGTTATGGCCAATGGACGATTCCGACTTCACCGGAAGAACTGGCCAGAGCCGAAGCACTATACCCCGATAGCCCCGTCGATCCCGCTCGGGCTGCGGCTGAAATGATTCACAGGTATGCTGCCGGGTTGCTTGGGCTTCTGGTATTGGGCCTTGTTGGCATGATGTTCAAATTCGGCCATCTTCAAGGCTATCCCCGAATACCCATCGTCCTGCTTGCCGCTTTGGTGATTGCGCAGGCAACCGCCGGTGCCTTGACCGTCACCCTGAAGCTGTGGCCACAGATAGTGGTTGCTCACCTTCTGGGTGGTTTCGCCACGCTGGGGTTGCTTGCGATCATCACTTGCCGGCTGGCTAACTGGACATTTCCTCCGATAGTCATTCCGCAACGACTGGCCTGGGCAAAAATACTGCTCATCACAGGCCTGATTCTGCTGGTTATCCAGATTGCCCTTGGCGGCTGGACAAGCTCAAACTACGCGGCTCTGGCCTGCCCCGATCTGCCAACCTGTCAGGGCAAATGGTGGCCGAATGCCGATTTTGCCGAGGGCTTTTCGTTGGACCAGCAGATCGGACCCAATTATCTGGGCGGCCAACTCTACCACGAAGCTCGCACTGCCATTCACCTTGCCCATCGCATAGGAGCAGTGGTGGTCGGCGTCTATCTGTTGGTCACTGTGATCCTGCTGCTGAGATGGCGGCTGCCTGTTCTGTCAGGCTTGGCGGTGCTGGGCATTTTGGCTGTACAATGGTTACTGGGTCTGCTCAACATACTCTGGCAGTTACCCTTAAGCGTCAGTACTGCTCACAATGGCGTGGCTGCCCTGCTTCTGGTGGCCATCCTGATTCTTGTTACGCAGGCTTTTTCATTCCGTCAAGGCTCGACCAGGTAACCATGGCCAACTATTCGCAAACCGACACAACCGCAGGCTGGCAGGACTATGTGACACTCGGCAAGCCCAAAGTGGTGTTGATGATGTTGCTGTGCGTTCTGGTCGGCATGTTTCTGGCGGTACCGACACCGCTTGATATACCGCTCGAAGTCTTTGTCGGGGCGATGGCAGGAATCGGTCTGGTGGCTACTTCGGCGGCGGCTGTCAACCACATCGCCGATATACATATTGATGCGCGAATGGCACGAACCCGAACACGCCCGCTCGTACTCGGACGTATCAATGTCCAGCAGGCGGTTCTGTTTTCTGCGGTTACCGGCCTGACCGGCATGACTCTACTGGTAACCTTCACCAATCCCCTGACAGCCTTCCTGAACCTGGTTTCGTGGATCGGTTACGGCTTCGTCTATACCTTCCTGCTCAAGCACAGGACCCCTCAAAACATTGTGATTGGTGGGCTTTTTGGTGCAGCACCGCCACTGTTCGGCTGGACTGCGATAACCAACAATATCGGAGGAGAAGGGCTTATTCTGGTGATGATTATCTTCGCCTGGACGCCTCCACATTTCTGGGCACTGGCGTTGGATCGCAAGCAGGACTATCAGGCTGCCCGAGTACCCATGCTGCCCGTTACTCATGGCGAGGAATACACCAAACGGTTTATTCTGTTATACACCCTGCTGCTGGTGGCCATCAGCCTGTTGCCTTTTGCCATCGGCATGAGCGGGCCGACTTATCTGTTGGGGGCCCTGTTGTTGGGTATCCGTTTTTTGCAACTGGCCGTTCGTCTCTTGAGGGGCTACGAGAACTCGGCGGCGGCAACCTTCCGTTATTCGATCAACTATCTGGCACTGCTGTTTGGTTTGTTGCTGCTCGACCATTACCTGATCGCTGATCGGCCAATAGAGCCGTTTGTACTGGAGCAATACCTGTGACTCGGGGCGTGGCCAAAACCGTACTGGCGTGCCTGGTCTTCGTTGCTCTGGTCATTACCCTGATTGTCATTCGACACAGTCAAGAGACTCTGCCAAATCCTTTAGCCCTGCAGGAACAGGGGCTTGTTATGCTGTCGAGACCACGAGCGGTTCAGGATTTCACGCTAACCGACCACACCGGCAGGGAATTCGACAAGAATGACCTGAGGGGTCATTGGTCGATACTCTTTTTCGGCTTCACTCATTGCCCTGATATATGTCCCGTAACTCTCGCCACCCTCGCCCGCACAATGGAGCAGATCGAAGATCAAGAGCTCAGGTCTCGCATCAAGGTCTATCTGGTGAGCGTGGATCCCGAGCGCGACACTCTGGATAAGCTGAAGCAGTACGTAAGCTACTTCTCACCCGACTTTACCGGCCTGACCGGCCGGCACAGCCAGATAGCAGATTTTGCAAGCCAGGTTGGAGTTGCCTTCGCCAAAGTGCCTTTTGACGGCCCCGACGGCTATACGGTCGACCATTCGGGTCAGCTGGTGGTGTTCAATCCAAGAGGGCATTTTCATTCTTTCTTCAAGACACCGCATGAAAGCCGTCAACTTGCCCGCTTCATGGAAGCACTGGCGGCCCACTTCGTCGGCTAAGGCCGCCACCATCTATCCGCCGGAAATCCGGCGAGTCAGCTCGCACCAGTCATACACCGAATCGGCAATAGCCAGAAATTCCGGATTCAGCAGGCTGTCTTTGGTGTTGTACCTGAGTGGTTGACCGTCAAGTTGTAGAACTTTTCCACCGGCGGCCGCCAAAACCGCATGGGCCGCCGCAATATCCCATTCCGAAGTCGGTGCAAGACGAGGGTAGAAGTCAGCTGCCCCCTCTGCCAGCAAACAGAGCTTGAGTGCACTGCCGACCGACCGGATCTCCAGTTTGGAAAAAGTCTTTTCGAGGCCGGTCAGCAGTGACGATAGCCGCTCGTTGCCATGCCGCCGGCTGGTCACCAGGGTGACGGGACGACGACCGGAAAGCCCTTCATACATGGACCGGCAGGCCAGGTTCAGAGGCGGCCGGTCAGAAGAAAGCAACTGACAGATACCGGCGGCAGGGTAACCCAGATAGAGCCGGTTCAGAGCCGGTGTCGCAACCAGCCCCAGAGTCGCAACGGATTCTTCGATCAAGGCTATGTTGATGGTGAACTCGTCATTTCGGGCGATGAATTCCCGAGTTCCGTCCAGCGGGTCAACGAGCCAGTATCGACGCCACTTTTTGCGTTCATCCCAAGTGATTTGCTGACTCTCTTCAGAAAGAATCGGCAATGAAGGTGTCAGCTTTTGTAATCCTGCACTGATCACCGAATGAGACTTGAGGTCAGCGGCGGTCAGGGGAGAGTCGTCCTCCTTGTGCTCGACATCGAAGTCGCCGCTCGTCCGGTAGATATCCAGCACCGCTTCAGAAGCCTGCCACATCAAATCGACAAGCGGTTGAATCCAGCGTTTGTACATCATGAACTTGCCAAAGACGAAGGCGGGCTACAATGAGCTTTGGAAACAGAGCAAAGCGACAAGGATGCGTGCCTTAATTCAGAGAGTAAGCAAAGCCGAGGTGAAGACTCCAGACGACGGAGTGATCGGCAACATTCAGCGAGGTTTACTGGTTTTTATCGGCTTCGTGCCCACAGACACTGAAGCCATACTACCACAGATGGCGAGAAAACTGCTTGGATTGCGAGTCTTTTCGGGCAGGCGACCGATGGATCTGAGCGTTCAGGATGTTGCAGGCGGCATCCTGCTGGTACCCCAGTTTACTCTGGCCGCAGACTTGCAACGTGGCATGCGACCGAGCTTCAGCAAGGCCGCTCCCCCCGAGCTGGCCGAACGCCTGTTTGACGCCTTTACCGAACAAGTGCGATCCCTGCATTCGCCTTTTGCCACCGGCAAATTTGGTGCAACCATGCAGGTTCACCTGATCAACGACGGACCGGCCACCTTCTGGCTTGATCTCCCCTAAGACGAATCCTCGGATGACCTGGGCATCAGACGGCTCAGGATCAAACCCGCCTCATACAGCAGCCATGCAGGAACAGCCAAAAGCACCTGAGACAGGACGTCGGGGGGAGTGAGCAACATCGCAAAAGCAAAGCAGCCGACCACGATATAGGGTCTCTTGTGCCTGAGGGACTCTACTGTGGTGAGGCCACTGCGTACCAACACCATAACCAGAACAGGGATTTCAAAGACAATTCCGAAGGCGAAAAAAAGTTTCAGAATAAATTCGAGATAGCGGCTGATGTCGGTCATCACTCTCACTCCCTCGGGCACCACACTGGTGGTGAACTGGAATACCAGAGGCATAACTGCGTAGTAGGAAAACACCACGCCGCAATAAAACAGCACTACGCTGCTGATGAACATGGGTATAACAAAACGCTTTTCCCGGCGGTACAGGCCGGGAGCAATGAAACGCCAGACCTGATAAAGCAGAAAGGGCATGGCCGAAAAAACCGCCAGTGCGAAGGAGAGCTTCAGCGGGGTCAGAAAGGGTGATGCGACCTCCGTGGCAATCATGCCGGATGCCTCGGGCAGCCACCGAAGAAGAGGCTTGGCGATAAACAGGTAGATCTCGTTGGCAAAATAATAGAGCGGAACGAACAGCAGGCAGACAACAAAGACTGCCGACAACAGGCGTTGACGCAGTTCAATCAGGTGGCTGATAAAGGGGCGTTGTTCGCTTTCAACCTGAAGGTCGTGTTCATCCTTGACTGCGGACACAGCCGAACCTTCCGGTTCAGTGAAGTTCAGAGGTTCCGGAGCCCTCTTTGCTGCCTCTGGAGCCGGACTGCAACGCGTTCGCAGTCTGATCAATGACCTCCTGGGTTTCGGCCCTGATCGAGTCGAGTGCCTCGACAGTCTTGTGACCTGAGCGAATAGTGGCACCCACCTGCTGGTTCAGTTCACTGTCCAGCTCCGAGCGCAGGCGGCTGGCAGCAAAACGTATCTGGTTGTACCAGTGACCCAGCGTTCGCATGGCTTCAGGCAGACGCTGAGGACCGAGCACGATCAATGCCACGATGCTCAACAACAGGAGTTCGGGAAAGCCGATGTCAAACATCTAAGGAGGCTTTGGCAGGGAGAGTTTGGCGAGTTTTACTTGGGCGACTCGGTTTCTGATTTGACGCTCGGCTGAGTGCTGGCTTCAGCAGATTCATCATCATTGTGCATGGCCTTACGAAAACCCTTGATGGCAGTGCCGAGATCACCGCCCAGCGTTCTCAGGCGCTTGGTGCCAAAAAGCAGAAGCACTATGGCCAGAAGAACCAATAACTCGGTTACGCCGAAACTCATACCTACCTCTCAGTCGCCGCCGTTTACAGATGCCTTTTGCCAGTCTAAGCTCAAACAACCAAAAATTACAAGTTCAGGGTTGCACACTACCCGAATGCACAAACTGTCTCGGCGGCCTTGTTCGGAATACGAAACACTCGGCTATGCGCATTATTACCTTGACAGGCGATCAGAAGAAACCTCTTTTCCCGATTTTTTTATTCCCTTTTTATTCCCTCTTTAGCTGAAGGCTCTTTTTAGCTGAAGGCTCTATTTGGCTGAAGGCTCTTTTTAGCTGAAGGCTCTATTTGGCTGAAGGCTCTTTTTGGCTGAAGGCTCTATTTTTATTTTTTTATTCCCTTTTTGGCTGAAGGCTCTTTGGCTGAGGGCTCTATTTTTATTTTTTATTCCCTTTTTGGCTGAAGGCTCCTGGCTGAAGGCTCTTTTTAGCTGAAGGCTCTTTTTAGCTGAAGGCTCTTTTTAGCTGAAGGCTCTATTTTTATTTTTTTATTCCTTTTTGGCTGAGGGCTCTTTCTGGCTGAGGGCTCTTTGCCTGATTGAGCAAAACTGGCCCCTGCTCTCGCCTTCTTCCAGGAGCAAGCGTGCCCCGACAGGACTTCTTCAATTCGTAAAGCGGAACGTCTATAAAGGCGTTGAAGGTCGCCTCTTGATGAACGCCCTGCCCTTTGACCGCCTCCAAAAGCCCCCTATGCAAAAGAAGAACCACTCTCTTTTTTCGCAAATCCTGCTGTCCCCACATAGGGTTGCACGCCGCTTCAGAGGTCTCCGGTTTTCGGAAAGGCACTCCGGCGGGCAATAGCTTGCTCTCACATGATCTATTCGGATTTCTGACGACTGGCCTTCTCTTCGAGACCCGAGCGCCCCTGTCTGCGTTCCAGTTCTTTCAACACTTGACTCAATGGCACTCCCTGATAGGTCAGCAAAAGCAGCAGATGGAACAACAGATCGGCGGCTTCGTGGACCAGGTGAGACTCAGCCTCATCACTCGCCTGAAAATCTCGACTGGCCAGAATGGTCTCCGTTGTCTCCTCGCTTAGCTTGCGCAGAATTTCATCAAGCCCACGAGCATACATCCGGCTGACATAGGATGTCTTCTCATCGGCCTGCCTGCGTGCAAGCAGGACTTTTTCCAGTTCAAACAAAAACATTGCCGACTCGCCCGAACACAGGAATTTTGCACAAGCCTACCACACGCAGGCTGATCGGCAGGTGCCTGGTCAACTGCCGATCAGCGCGAGCCATACCAGAATCCATAGCCGATCAGACAGGCAGTCACCAGTAGCCAGAACAGCCACGTTCTTCGCCTGACCGACGACCTGTTCCATCGTTCGAGCTTTCGCTTTAATGTCTGGATTTCGGTATTCTGGGCTTTCAACCTGTGCTCCAGCCGGCGCAACCGGAGAGTGCCCTGAGCCAGCAATTCAGGCCAGTCCGACATTGATTCAATCAACTCTGGACTGCGGGCGGCGAGGTTGTTAAGCAAGGCAATCGGACCAGTCTGCCGAGTCAACCAGGACTCCAGCAGTGGCTTGGCGGTAGTCCAGAGGTCAAGCTGAGGGTAAAGCTGTCGGCCCAAACCCTCAATGTTAAGCAGAGTCTTTTGCAGCAGCACCAACTCAGGCTGAACCTCCATCTTGAATCGCCCGGCGGTCTCAAACAGGGTAACCACCAGTTGGCCAAACGAAATTTCGCTCAAGGGTTGCTCAAAAATGGGCTCGCAGACCGCCTGAATGACCGACTCAAATTCGTCTATGTCGGTGTCGGGCGAAACCCAGCCAGACTCCAGGTGCAGGCTTGCCACTCGCCGAAAATCCTTGCGAAAGAAAGCCAGCAGATTTTGTGCCAGATAGTGCTTGTGGGCCTCGGCCAGCACGCCAACAATTGCGCAATCCACCGCAATGTAGCTTGGCTCCTGAGGGTTTCGTACGTCTACAAAGATATTGCCGGGATGCATATCGGCATGAAAGAAGTTGTGCTGAAAGACCTGAGTAAAAAAAATCTCAACGCCGCGTTCGGCCAGAACCTTCATATTGGTACCGGCAGCCAGCAGCGAGTCGACTTTGCCTATCGGAATGCCGGAAATACGCTCAAGAACCAGCAGATGGGTTCGACAATAGGGCCAATAGACTCTGGGTACGTAAAGCAGCCTGCTGTTGACAAAATTACGTCTTAATTGAGCAGTATTCTCGGCTTCATAAAGCAGGTTCAACTCGCCGAGGATGGTTTCTTCGTAGTCCTGCACAAGCTTTTTGGCGTGTATTCTCGAAGCGTCCACAAAAAATCGTTCAATCAGGTCAGCAAGGTCGTGCATGAGCAGGAGATCCTGTTGAATGACGCGTTCTATTCCGGGGCGTACGATCTTGACGATAACCTGAGTGCCGTCGAGCAAAACGGCGGCATGCACCTGAGCTACGCTGGCACTGGCAATCGGGTTGGAATCAAAGTCGGTAAAACAAGTCTCCAGCGGCTGACCCAGCAGTTCGGCGACCAGAGCTTCCGGATTTTCGATGGAGGGGGCGATCCGATCCTGTAAAAGTTGTAGTTCCTCGGCAATATCGGGTTCAAGCAGATCTCGGCGAGTGGAAATCGTCTGGCCAAACTTGATGAAAACCGGACCCAGTGCCTCTATAGCCAGACGAAGACGTTTCGGCAGAGTTCTGCGAGAAGCCGGCAGGAATCTCAAGGGGTTGATCAGAATCAGTAGATGAACAGGCCAGGGCAGCCGGTGAGTCGGCAGCAGAGACAGAAGAGAATCCAGCCGGTATCGAAAAAACAATCGGCAGATAGTAAACAGACGGCCAAGGCGAATCATTTACGCACCCTTCAAGCTCTCCGATTCAAAAGGATGATCCGGCCAGACAATTCGGGCCGACCGAATGAGCGAGAATCACGAATGTTTCGGCGACGAAGAGGCATCGCCGAAGAATACATCAAGATGTTCTCTCACAGCAGCTGTTCGGCTGGCTGTCCGAATAGTCTCAAACCAGGTCTCGACCCAATCAGCAAAGCCTTCTTCCAGACTGGCTAGCTGGTCAATCCAGACTCGGGCAACATTCTCGTCTCCACTCAGGACGACGGTTGAATAAGGAGGCGGTACGGCCGCCATGATGATGGCTAACAGGCGGTCGGGTGTTCCGGAAAGGACGGTGTCCTTGTCGCACGGCGGTCGGTAAACGACTTGATGACGACCACCCTCAATCGACAGGCACAAGCCCTGAGCAGAGCCCAAAGGCAAAAGCATACCGGCTTCGTTCGGCAGTCGCAGGCTGGCGTTTTTCGCCAGCCGATCCAGCGAGGCGGCCAGCTTGTCTGCAAGAACCTCAACCAGAAAGCCGCTCATTTTCTCAAGCTGGCGGCTTACGGCTTGTAGCCAATGTGGAGGGCGGCTACGCCATCCATAAAATTGTGATACCGGACATCGGCAAAGCCGGCATCGGCAAACATCATTTTCAATGCCTCCTGATTGGGGTGGAGGCTGATAGATTCAACCAGATAACGATAGGGCTGAGCCTGACCAACGACAGACTGACCCAGCAATGGCCAGAAGCTTGAATAAAACCTGAAAAGGCTGCGAGTGACAACGTGCTTCGGCGTGGAAAACTCGAGTACCAGCAACCGGCCGCCCGAAGACAGGCATCGGTAAATCTCCGCCAATGCCTTCTCTTTGTGAGTCAGATTACGCAATCCAAAAGCCATCGACACCAGATTCAGGCTGCCATCGGGCAGAGGCAACTGCTCGGCATCCGCCTGCACCAGATGAATGCCGGCATAGCCCTTGTTGAGCATTCGGTCTCTCGCAAGATGCAGCATGCTGGCGTTAATATCGGCCAGCATCACTCTGCCTTCAGGCCCGACATGATCGCTGAACAGCATCGCCAAATCACCGGTTCCGCCGGCCAGATCAAGCACCTTGTCAGATGATCTGACCGCACTCACTTCGACCAGCAATCGCTTGAGCAGACGATGACTGCCCAGAGACATCAGGTCGTTCATCAGATCGTATCGGTCGGTAACCGCATCAAAGACCTGCCGAACTCGAGAGGCCTTGTCTTCTTCAGGTACTCTCTCGAAACCAAAATCAGCGAAGCCACTGGAGATGTTGGATGGCTTCTTGCTCATGGAGTTGCTTGCAAGGACGCTCGTGATCGCTATTGTATCCGAGGCGAGCAAACGGGTTGGCTGTGGCTTGTGTCAATTGAACTGGTCTTCTCCGTCTGACAAACTCTGGTCCTGTTTTTCGGCAGAAAAGGGAGAATATTCCGAAACTCAGGGGAGTTTCGGAATATTCACGGAAGGGTTTGTGAATGCAACCGACTGCTACGGCGAACGAACCGAGTCCTACGAGTCCTAAAGGATAAATCGCGTAAGGTCGGTCTTTCGGAGAGTTCTTTCAGTTGTTTCTCTACAAACTCAGCGTCAACGAC
>RKSB01000221.1 GCA_007571095.1 K189A clade bacterium
CTGAACCGAATTTCGGCCGTCGAGTATTCGTTTTCGGAGTCAGCCTGGTCATAGCTGAATTGTCTGCCGGTACCGGCATAGGGATGAATGCAGGGGCCGGGGTTGGCTGGATCAATCGCACCCACAGTACCCGCAGACGCATCTGCTGTCGTCGTACCAATCGCACAGGGGCCATCCAGACGGTCATTATTCGGGCCAATGGGCAACTCAGTGGTGTACCACAGACCACCATCGCCTACCGCCGGCGTACCGGCAACAGGGTCGGCGGGTGCATTCACGCCAGGCACCGAGTTGAGGTTGAAGCCGACATCCATCTGATAGTCCTGCCGAGAGTGATATTCCGACTCCTGGGTGCCGGCCAGAATACCGATCGAATAGTCGCCAAACTCAATGTCTATACCCAGCAGAAAGATGTCCTCTTCCTGAATGAACACAGGCTCAACATCGGTATGAATTGATCGCAGGCCGATATTGTTCGGGCGCGGATAATCGTAACTGACGACACCTGAGGCACCATCGACACCTCGAGGAATCGCACCTAAAGCACCGCCAAAGATGCCGGCCGTGGTGGTACCGATATGCGGAAAGTCAAAACCTTCCTGATTTGGCTCGCAACCTGTCGTTGGAAGAGCCGTTCTTTTGCAGACCTGATTGGTGATTCTGACTCGGTCATCGTCCTCTTCAAAGCGGCTGTATTGACCCCAGATTCGAAAATTGTCATTCGGCTCCCACAAAATGGTGCCTCGAAACGCCGACAGATCACGACCGTCAATGTCATCGTCGATAGCCGGCAGAGTCTCGCCGGGGTTGTTCATATTCTCCTGACCGGCGGCCAGATTCTCGATATAGCCCGAACGCTCCAGTGTCATGCCGGCGAGGCGAATGGCCAGAGAGGAACCGATGGGAATATTGATTGCACCCTTGACGCGCTGATGATCATAATCCCCCAGTTCGACATCGACAAAACCATCAAAGCCGTCAAAATCGGGCATGCGAGTGACCATGTTGATGGTACCGCCTGTCGCATTCCGGCCAAACAGGGTACCTTGCGGGCCACGCAACAACTCCACTCGCTGAACATCAAAAAACTCAATGGCGTTGAGGTTGCTCTCGATCGGAATCTCGTTGATGTGAGTGGATACTCCACTGTCGGCACTGGCAGAAATAACCAGCCGTCCGACACCTCGAATGCTGAAACTCGAAGCACCGAAGTTGGTGGCAGTGAAGCTTACGTTAGGTGCGTTCAACTGCAGGTCAGAAGGGTTGATGACCTGTCTTTCTTCCAGCATGCCCTCAGTCAGTGCCGTCACTGCAATCGGCACATCCTGAATACTTTCTTCGGTCCGCTGAGCGGTAACCGTCAGTTCTTCGATCCTGCTGTTGACTGACTCTTCGTCTTCCTGTGCCACCGACGAATGAACAAACAGGCCGAGCACCGCCGACAGGCCGCCGTAAAGCAAAACACGAAAGTAACGAATGGCTCTGGAGAAAACGACGAACATAAAACCCTCCGGTAATAAAGACAACGAAACCATTGGCAGGACAAACTGTTTTGGCAGTCTAGCAAGCCGAAGTAGAAGCGTCAACACAAAAATCAATGTTTTATCCCGAGTATTTCCATCACTTTCGTTGTTCGACTCCACTCGTCAGCCATAGTCTCCGATCGAAGCCCCAACGCTCGCCAGGCGACTGAAGGCAAAGGTCAGCAGAACAGCCACGAACATCGAACCCGAGCAGACCAGAAGCGCGTTCGGAGCACCAAGATGCTCGGCCAGCTGACCGGCATAAACCGATCCCAAGGCACCGGCACCACCAAATGAGAAAATGTAAAAGGCCATCGCCCGAGCGCGCATCTCAACCTGAGCCCGGCCTTGAATCAGGCTCCTTGCCGTGCTCAGGGCAACACCTCCGCATATTCCCCAGCCAAAGAGCAAAACAAGAACCACCGTAAAGGAAGAGGTCAAGGCAACACCGGCCAGAAAAAACGTACCGATCAACTGCGAGAGCAGCAAGGCTCGACCGGGACGTTCCAACTCGCCTAACCGAACCAGCAGAAAAATGGTGACAACCAGGCCGGCTGAGTTGACGGCGTTCATCAGGGCTATGTCAGAAGCATTACCGTCATAGGAATCGCGAGCCAGCAACGGCAGGGTCACCATGTAGCTGCCCATGAAGAACAGGCCCATGGCGCAATTCAAAAAACCGGTAGCACGCATCACTGGCGAGCGAAGAATCTGCCGGCTGCCATCGACCAGAGACGTTCGAAGATGTTTTAGCAACAATCGAAGATCGGCAGTCTGCCGAGTATCCACCGATACCCTGATGCAGACGAGCGACCAGATACCAAATGCCAGAGCCAACAACTGACAGGTGACCAGATAGACGGGATGAAACCGGTCGGCGGCACCGGCCAGCGCAAATCCGACCAGTTGAAGGCCAAACTGCATCAGCGTGGAAAGTGCGACCACTCTTTGCAGACGACCGGCGGCAAACAGAGTAACCAGCCCATCACGAGCTGGTGTCAGAAACGCGCTGCTTATTCCGAGAACAAGCGCGTAGAAGATCAGCCAGCTATAGGACAGAGTATCCAGCCACAAGCCCACTATCAGCGAAGCCGGTGCAATCAGCGCAAAGCCCTGTGCCCATATCGCCAGACGACGGCCTCCATACTGATCAGCCAGAGCACCGGCGACCAGCACCAGCAGAGTGGTCGGCAGAGTCACGGTCATCTGGGCATAGCCGACACGGTCGGCCGACTCTCGAAGCCAGATGGTCAGCAGCCAGACAAACAATACCTGGTGAATACCGAAGGAAAAAAACCAGGTGGCAACAGCTGTCAGATAATGTCGTAACGGATTTTCCAACTCTGGACTCCTGCAGGGATCAACAAACTGACTCAAGCAAGGTGTTGACTATACAACACAACAAGGCACGCTGAAGACATTCGCTTGCCGACTTCGCAACGCCCAAAAACGACTCGGTCAGGCAGGCGAACTTCAGTAGCCGTCCCTGTAAGAAACACCGAAAGCAGCCTCCGTCAAAGACGGCAGGCCACCGAACAAACACGCCCTGCACTGTCGGTCAGATCAACAGACGGTAGCGGCCGTTCGTAACATTTTGTTGTCTGGGCCGGCATCGCCTGAGGGCAAGGCTCGGCAAACGGGCAACCGACAGAAGTCGAGGAGACCTGCTCGGTACTCTGTAGCATTTTCTCCTCGCTGTTCGGACGACG
>RKSB01000081.1 GCA_007571095.1 K189A clade bacterium
AGAAAATAAAAGCCTTCAGCACCGGAGGAGACCAAGAGGCGGAATCCGGATTCTTCCTTTAGCCCGTTAAGCCACCCCGAACAACTTTCTTCTGTCCGATCGGAGAGCAAAAAATCTGCCCCCGACAAGAGGCTGCAAAAATTCGTCACCTCTGTTGGCTAAAAACTCCGGTCCTGATGAGCGAGTCAACCTTGTGCCGTCTGTTGCCGGTTTTTGAACCCCAGAAGGATTCATCAAAAGCCGGTTCGTCCTGACGATATATCACGCCCATGGCAACAGGCAGAGGCGGCTTCATGGCCAGAAGCATTTGCGCCAGGACTCGGTTGGTCTCGTCATGTACCAGCAAATCCGCCTCCTCAACGGCCTCTTCTTCCAGGTTGACCTCGGATACAGTCAGGGTTTTCGGATTCAGCCGTAAACCCCTGTTCATATTGCGGCCAAACCTGACCGGCTCCCCGTGTGAAAGCCAGACCGTGTGTTCAGGTGCATTTTTTTTGGCAGCCACATCGTCCCAGATATCCTTGTTGTAAACGATGCAGTTTTGCAAAATCTCGACGAATGAAGAACCCTTGTGCTTTCGAGTCTCCAGAAGCAGCCGAAGCATGTTTTTTTGGTCTATATCGGCACATCGGGCAACAAAAGTGGCACCGGCACCCAAAGCAAACGAGCCGGGGTGAACAGGCCTGTCAAATGACCCGAGCGGTGTGGTGGGCGACCGAGTGCCTGGCCTTGAGGTGGGCGAATACTGGCCCTTTGTCAGACCATAAATTTCGTTGTTGAACAAAAGAATATTCAGGTCAACATTGCGTCTTAGCGCGTGCAACAGGTGATTGCCGCCTATGGACAGGCCGTCTCCGTCGCCGGTAATGACCCAGACCTCCAGTTCTGGATTGGCGAGCTTGACACCGGTGGCAACCGCCGGTGCGCGGCCATGAATGGTGTGAAAGCCAAAAGTATCCACATAGTAGGGCAGGCGAGATGAGCAGCCGATTCCAGAAACAAAAACGGTATTTTCCGGCCGGGCACCCCCTTCTGCCAGCGCGCGTTGAACCGCCTTAAGGATGGCGTAATCGCCACAACCCGGGCACCAGCGCACCTCCTGGTCGGTAGCGAAGTCCTTGAAAGTCAGTTGCGGTCTATCCCCCATCAGTTCACCTGTGTCTGAGTCAGTTCCAACGATTTTTCTTCTGCCAGCAAGCCTCGAATAAAAGACTTGACAGTATCCACGTTAAACGGCTGTCCCGTCACCTGATTCAACTGTCGAACCTTGAGTTGCAGCTTGTCCCTCAGGATACTCGCCAGTTGGCCTGTATTCATTTCCACCACGAGAATTTCATCAAAGCTCGACAAGAGTCCAGGCAAATCCCGAGGCAGAGGATTGAGGTGGCGCAGATGAACATGGCCCAGTTGAAACCCTTCCTTCAAGAGTTCCTCCACCGCCTGCCGAATCGCCCCATAGGTCGACCCCCAGGCAACGACAGCCAGCCCTTCGGGCGTTCCTGATTCCAGCTTGCAGGGCGGTATGAAATCGGCAACCGATTCGACTTTTGCCAACCGCATGTCGGTCATCGCCTGATGGTTTTGAGAGTCATAGGAGATATGACCCGTGAGCAGGTCCTTTTCCAGCCCTCCGATACGATGAATATGCTCAGCCTGACCGGGGCGAAGCCAGGGGCGGGCATAGGTTGCCGGATCGCGCTCGAACAGTTTTGCCGAAGAGCCTGAACGAGTATTGACGCCGGAAATTTCGAAAGAAGCCAGATCCGGTACAGGCCAAAGCTCGGATGCATTGGCAATGTAACCATCGCTTAAAAGAATCACCGGTGTCATGTGCCTCAAGGCAAGCGTAACCGCTTCAATGGCTGCTTCAAAAGAGTCGCTCGGCGACCTGGCGGCGATGACCGGAAGAGGCGCGTCGGCATTGCGACCATAAACAGCCTGATAAAGGTCACTCTGGTCTGTCTTGGTGGGCATGCCGGTAGAAGGCCCCGAACGCTGAAAATTGAGAACTACCAGAGGCAATTCAGCGGCAATGGCCAGCCCGATCCCCTCGGTCTTGAGGGCGATTCCGGGACCCGAACTCGAAGTGATCCCCAGCTTGCCTGCATAGGAGGCACCAATGGCGGCACAAACGGCGGCGATCTCGTCTTCGGCCTGAAAAGTTGCAACACCTATGTCCTGCAGTCCGGAAAGGTAATGCAAAACCGAAGAGGCCGGCGTAATAGGGTAGGAGCAGAAGAGCAGGTCAAGGCCAGTTCGTTCGGCCGCCGCCATCAGTCCAAGTGCAAGGGCTTCCGAGCCCATCACGGTACGATAGTCAACGCCCTCCAGAAAGCTGGCCGGCAACGGCTCCTGCCTCTGCTTTGGAGCCAGTTCGGTGGTTTCGGCATAGGCATGGCCGGCATTCAGTGCGGCTATGTTGGAATCGCGTACCAACGGGTCGGCAAACTTGTTACTAATCCACTCACTGACTCGTGTCCTCGGCTGGTTGAACAGCCACAGCACCAGGCCCAGAACCCAGAAATTCTTGCATCGGGCCGACGCCTTGGTGCCCAGGCCATAATCCTGCACTGCGGCCAAAGTCAGCCTGGTAATATCAATCTCCCAGACCTCAAACGAGGACAGGCTGCCGTCCGAAAGGGGATTGCTCGTCAACTCAGCTCTTTTCAGGTGCTGCTGAGTAAACTGGTCTGGGTCTAGTATGATGAGGGCACCGGGTTTCAGATCGCTCAGATTGACTACCAGTGCCGCCGGATTGAAAGCCACCAGAATCTCGGGCGTATCACCGGGTGTGGTTACCCGTTTGCCGCCAAACTGGATCTGAAAGGCGGATACACCGAATCGAGTGCCGGCGGGCGCTCGAATTTCAGCCGGAAAATCAGGAAAGGTCGCCAGATCATAGCCGGATGCCGCCGTCGTGGTGGTAAATTGAAGCCCCTGCAACTGAATGCCATCGCCCGAGTCACCGGCGAAACGGACTGTATAGGATTCCTGTCTCGATAATTCCGTCATGGGAGTTCGTTAAAAAATTTGAGAATAAAAAAGCCCGAAAGCTTCAGCCGGAAGCTTCGGCCAAAAACTTTCGGATACTACTCAGACGCTGTCGCATTGTAAACCCTATTGATCTGTGCGGGTACACAGGACAAAGCCTTTCGAGACACAAAAATAGACACAGCTTGCAGGCCGTAATATACTACTCGGCTACGCTGGAATTCTACTTTCACCA
>RKSB01000038.1 GCA_007571095.1 K189A clade bacterium
CTGGAGACGCTGGAAGATGCCCTTCTTCGGCTGGAAGACGGTGCCGACCCAACCACCGTACTGGATGACGCCATTGCTCAACTGGAAGAACTGGGTCGAACCGAAAATATCGATGTAACCGGCCAGACAGATGAACTGAGGCGGGCCAAGGCACAATATATCTCAGACAGCGATGACTATGCCCTGCTGGGAGCCGAAGACAGCTTCACTGACCTGGCCGAGAATGCACTCAACGATGCAATCACTCGGCTGGAAGACAGCTCTCAGGGTGGACAACAGGCGTCTTCGGCTTTAAGTGCCCTGCAGGACTCACTCTTGCGGCTGGAAGACGGTGTCGACCCGAGAGTGGCTCTCGATAACGCCATTACTCGGCTGGAAAAACTGGGACAGGGTGGCGATCTTGATGTGTCGAGCCAACTGGATTCACTCAAGCGGGCCAGAGTTCAATACGATCAAAGGTTCAACATTCCCGGCAGTGCATTGAGTGACGCCTTTCTGGGACTTGAGGACACCTCGCTCGGCCAACAGAAAAAGCTTTCGGCTTTAACCACCCTGCAGGATTCGCTGACCGGACTGCAAAACGGCATCGACCCGAGAGTGGCTCTCGATAACGCCATCGACCGACTGGAAGTCATCGGGCTGACCGGCGATATTGATGTCTCAAGCCAGCTGGATCAGTTAAGACAGGCCAGAGTGCGATACGAACAGGGTATTGACCTGCCGGCCAATGCTCTGAGTGATGTCTTCAGTGCCATTGAAGGCGGTACCGAAGGCGGCGGACAAAGGTACCAGGCTCTGAACGCCCTGCAGGATTCACTCAACCGACTCCGTGACGGTGTCGATCCAAACATTGCTCTGGACAACGCCATTGCTCGACTCGATGAGCTTGGACGAAGCGGAGACCTTGATGTTTCAGCCCAGATCGACCAGTTGAGGCAGGCCAAGTCAAGATACCAGCGAAGCCTCGACCTGCCGGCCAGTGTTCTGCAAAGCTCCTTCACCGAGGTTGAAAACATTCAGACTCAACTCGCCTTCTCGGCCTTGACCTCGTTGCAGGATTCACTGGCCAGACTAAACGACGGTGTCGATCCAAGAATCGTACTGGACGATGCCATTGCTCGGCTCGAAGACCTCGGAGAGACCGAGAATGTCGATGTCTCAGCCCAGGTTGACCAGTTGAGGCAGGCCAAGGAACGCTACGAAAGAAGTCTGGATGCCTATTACAACCCCCGTCTGGAAGACTCTGACTACGAATTTCCCAAAGAACTCGACCTGCATGAACAGAGGCTGCCGGACGGAGATGCCCCCGACAATCTGGTTGACAAATGGCGGCTGGAGGCAGACGAACTGACACGTGAGGCAGAGCTGAAGTCTGGCCTGGACAGGCAAAAGACACTGGCCAGAGCAGACGCCTTGAGGGAGGCGGCTGAAGCCGTCGACTGGGGCATTGATCCAAGGGTCGTTCTGCAATCAAAAATCAGCGAGCTGGATGACACAGCCGAAATTGCCCGATTGCAAAGCTATATAGACGAGTACACCCAGATCCTCAACAGAACGAGAGACCTGGTACCAGGCGAAGAAATCACTCAAACCGAAGACATTCATTCGCTGGTCGATCTTCCGCCGGGAGAGGGTGATTACGCCATCCTGGGAGGCAACGGAGGCATAGTTCAAATCGAGGAGGCTAAACCTGCTTCAAACTTTCACGATATCGAGGATGTCGCCCCCGCCATTCCTGCCGGTGGTATAGACAACGCCAGCGATGGCGGCAGGCTGGAGAATACGAGTGACCTGTCCTCGGTTTTCGGCGATGAACCGCCCATCACACCCCCCCATTCCGGAGGAAGAAGCGACCGTACTTCTCGAACAAGCCGGTTTTCGCTCAGCGATCTGAACATCAAAAAACCGGAGGATGTCAACACGCAGACTCTCCAGGACGACTGGGGCGGTGCCATCCTTACCATCAGGGCCCAGCAGCCGGAGAATATGGCTGACTCGCTGTTTGCTGATGTACTGGAAGACGCACTCTCGAAACTTCAAAACGGCATCGATCCGAGAAATGCCCTGGAGGACGGCATTGCTCAACTGGAGGACCTTGGACACGCTGAAGGTATTGATGTCTCAAGCCAGATTGAAAAACTCTCGCAGGCGAGGCTGGATTACGAATCCCTGCTTTTCCCCAGCGTAGGCTCGATCACAAGCCCCGGCCACCTGGTAGATACGCAGCCACCCCCGCCACCGAATTCAGGCGACGGACCCGCCTCCGCGCTTCAAATAGCCACACGCGCTGTCGAGGAAGGTTCGGTACCGCCGAACCTCGACACCACAGCACTCATGCAAGCGAGCGAGCAGGCGCTCGAATCCGTTCAGACCAAACTTCAAAATAACCTCGGTGATTACCAAAGAGCCGCCGATCTCGAGGAGGTAGAGCTTTATATTCAAAGGTTTGCTCTCGACCTGCGTAGCGGAACTGATCCGAGACCTGCTTTGGACGAGAATATCGCCAAGCTGTCGGCCAAGGCACCCTATCCAGACGGCTCCACACTGACAGACGAGATCGAACTGCTCAGGAACTTGAGAATTCAGTATGAGGATGCCCTCGATCTGCATCTCGAGAATGCTCTCAATTCCTATCTTAGAGAACTCCGTAACCTGAATTCGCCTCCACCTGAGACACCGCCTGTGACACCGCCTGTGACACCGCCTGTGACACCGCCGGCACCCGGAACCATCGGCGATCTGCCCGACGGAGGCACTGTCAACGCGCTGGAGGCGGCCAATCTCAGAGTGGAGAAGGGTCGCATTCCAACCCAGCTTGATACTCGGCCGATCCTGCAGGGTGCTTACCCGATACAGGATGCTTTTGAAATCAAGCTGTCCAACTTCGAGCCCAAGGCCGGCCAGCTCGAACAGGTCGATGACCTGACGAGCGTTCAAACCTCTATCGAAAGGTTCATCACCGATCTGCGTGGCAAACGGGATCCGAGGATTGCCCTGGACGAGAATATCGCCAAGCTGTCGGCCAAGGCTCCCTATCCAGACGGCTCCACGCTGGCAGACGAGATCGAACTGCTCAGGACTCTTCGCAATTACTATGAAAATGCCCTGAATTCACATCTCAGCGACCTCGCTTCGGAACTCGCCAAGCTGGAAAAAGTCTCGCAAGGGAGCCGAACCGCAAACTCCATAGACGACATTCGGCGCATCATTCAGGACGGTCTGGTGCCGGATCAGTTTGACGGCCGCCAGGTGATTAATGCACTCAATCAGGATGCCGAACGCCTGCTGAATGATCAGGCTCTGAGATCACTGAGTTACAACGAGTATGCAGTAGACAATATCGCGGGTTATCTCAGGGATGCAGCCGACGACATCGAAAAAGGAATCGATCCAAGGACGGCCCTGCACGAACACATTCGGCGGCTGGAAGACTTCTACCCTGCCAAAGGCAGAGGCTCCGGGCTCGACGAAGCCATAGAAACACTCAAAAACGCCGTCAGGCGATATGAGAACGCTCTGGACACACAGGTCAAGGGAATCTACGGTGTCAGCCTGAGGCAAATCAATGCACTGCGTCCTGCCGGCGAAGGAGTCGACAGCTTTTCTCTGGTCAGCGGAGGGCTTGGTTTCACTACTCAGCAGGTTACCGTCTATAACCCCAATTTATCGGTCAACCAGATTCCCGAACTGATCGAGCAAAGCCGCATAAGGTCCGTTACCGGTGGTGATGGCCTGGGCAATCTTCGAAGGGCCGGGAACCTCTCAGAAGCCGGTTCGGGCCAGCTGCTGGCACCACCGGCCCTGAAGCTGGTCAACTATGCCGAGGTCAATGCCGAACAGGTCAGTGTATTTGACGACCTGTTTATTACCCAGACAGTGGCCAGAGGTTTTGAGGAGGGAACAGGCACGAGTGATCTTTCGCTGTTTACTCGGCTGAGAAGCAACGCCGCCAGAGCCTATGATCAGGCAGATGTCTTTGACCAGATTCGAATACGGGGCTTCCTGGACGACATAGACAACTACCGCCAAACCGGTGTTGTACCTGCCAATCTCTACGAGACTGCCGGCGGGCTGGCCGTCACCGGAAGTGATCTGGAGAGGCAGGAGACACTGCTGGCACTGCTCGCCAATCAGGACCTGGGTACGCTGCTGGCCGCCGACCGAAGCCTCGGATCTGAACTACTGCTTGGGTTGTTAAGCAGTGATGTACTCGACAGAGGCCGGCGATTCTCGCTCTGGATAGGCTTCAATCAGCACGCCAACTACTTCTCCACCAGCTTTATGACAGCCCGCCGGCTCGCCCGAGGTATCCTGATAACCAAACGTCTTGGCCGCCAAATACGGCGAGTACCGAAATGGCAACGAGTGGTCGAACTGTCGTGAAGAAAGGAAGGGTCAGCGTCTTGCGAAAAGTTTCAGGCTGGATACAGGCAACTTTCCGGTTTCGATGAGTCTAAAAGAGAGGCAATCGAATTTAATACAAAAGTTCAAGACTGTTCATTGACTCGGGCGGCCGCCTTCGAAATACAAGGAATGACCAGAGCAGGCTAAAATAGAAAAACAGACAAGACAAAGGTAATACTCGATGATTCAATATGACGCAGGACTCTTTGTTCCCGGCTCGGATATCGGGCTGAATATTCTCACAATGAGCATACAGGAACGTCAGGGAAACGGCTGGGCCGGCCAGGTCACGATTGGTATGCCGGTGCACCTTCAGAGCAATGTCGGTGGGGCCTACGGCTGGGTCGTCAATGAAGAAGGCTTTGAGCCAGGTTATGCCGCCATTGTCAAAATGATGGTCATCAGCGACTCCGCCGGCAACGAAATTCCGCGTACGGTAGTCAGAACCTGGCCGTCAATCGTCACCAGCGTCCATGCTCGCCTTGACAGAAAGCCTGATAATACCGCCGAAGTTGTTGTAGATGTCAATTTGGTCGATCCGCTCACCTGGCTCGGCAATGTCAAGCTGTGGGGAGTCATCACCAACACCTCCCCTGCCGGCATTGTAGCCAGCGTTCTTTCGCTGGCCAGCGGCGGATCGGGAGCAATTTCACTGTCTCCTGCCATTCCGGGCTTTCCTGTCATCCACATCTCTGAGAACGTCCACTCGTCCCTGCGCTCCATCCCCTATGTGATCGCACACGGGTATCCAATGATTCAGTGGTTGTTCTTTGTACTCAGCAGGCTTGGAGTACGTATCGAGACGGTTGGCGACAGCACGGGGGCGATTGGGATATACCTGAAGGACCTTCCGCCGGAAGGTACACCGATCAATATTCTGGTAGAAACCGGTCAGAAAGACAGCCCCAACTACGGCTCGATTGTTTCCATGCGTTACGGCTCGGCCGCTCGCGCACGAGGAGCCATTCTCGATAATCCGAGCACCGGCGACATTCGGCACATAGGAGAACCTGGAGCCATTGGAGCTGTCATCGACTCAGCCCGAACCAATTTCGATCAGGCCTCCAGACGAGTCGACTACGCAAACCAGTTTGCCGCCCTCAGCGAAGGCAGAATGATGGTCAGTTCCGGTCAGCCGGGCCTCACGCCGGGCCGACTGGTCAAAATCGCTCTGGGGGACGGTGAGGGTGCCAACACTTGGCAGGTATCTGACATCACGCACTATTATTCAGGTGGAACAAAGTTCTACAACAATCTGTTCAGCACCCTGGATGGAGCGACTGCCTGGCGGCCTCCTGTTCCGGGCATCGACGAACGTCTGGTGCTGGTCTCGGGTGTGGTCGAGGCAACGGATGTCGAGACAGACGAAAGCGTCGAACGTGACTCGTCAGGCCGCATTCCGGTCAGGCTGTCGTTTGCCCAGAGCGAAATACCGGCAACTGACAGCCGGCCAGCCGTCCCCTCACCGGTCATAGATCTGGTCGTACTCCAGCAGATCGCCGGTACCTCGCACGGTTTTCTGCCCTCTCACCGGCAGGGCGACCTGTGCAGAGTAGCCATTCGCAGCCCCTTCTTCGCCGAAATCGTCGGCTTCTCCTACAGAAACGATTTTGTGGCCGACGAACTCCTCGATACTTCTGCGGGAATGGTCGTCAACCACGAACAGGATGACCGCTGGTCAGGAATAGTCTTTCGGTCGAAAGATGTTGACGATGCCCTAAACGAGGATACGGGCTGAGGGCAGGCTCCTGAAGGCTTGGACGAGGACAGGCTGCTTCGCCTGTTCAAGCACAATTTCAGCCTTTTCAAGTATATCTCGACTTCGACGGCATTCTCTCTTAAGCGATTGATTTTTTTGGCCTTAAAAAATTTTCCAGACACTGCAAGGCTCGTTCTGGGCTGACCGCGAAGTCAACTGAGTGCAGAAAAGGCCTGAACCCGAGAGCGTCGCAAATCTACCGAGCTTCTGGCAAAAGCGGGCGGCGACCCAAAGAACGACAAAGTAGCCAGACTGACACAGACTGTTGAAAGACGTACGGATATGAACAAACGCAGAAGAAGGGATACCGAGACTGTCTCGGTACACAGGATCCAAATTCCAGGCACAGCAAAACGGCTTTCAGAACACCCATGAGACTATTGTTTCAATATCAATGAGCTACGAGGATAGACGATGGTTCAAAAGAGCCTGAACCGTCGAAGTCAGCACAGTCTTTCGGCCGAAAGGGGTGGGCAATGCCCGCAATGAGGATACGGGCTGAGGCCAGGCTCCTGAAGGCCTGGACGAGGACAGGCTGCTTCGCCTGTTCAAGCATAATTTCAGCTTTTTCAGGTGTATTTCCGGGTATAATCAGGTCCCTTTTGTGGCAAAGAGACGGATTCTATGTCTGACGGTCGTACTCTGGTTTACCCGACAGAGTTTATCGGTTTCGGTGCGCGACCCCTGTCGGTACCAAACCGGGGCAATGTCCTTTGTGCCTCAGGGTTCTTTCCCTTCAGGCTGGCTGACTCAGAGAGAGTAACGCCGGGCGAATGGTATCAGGCCATCTCCAAATATGGCGGCGAAATGGTTCTGCCCGACAGCATGGCTCCTTTACCGGGTGCAGAATTGGTCACACTGGGTGTCATTCCGCCGGTTACCGGCAAGACGCGCAAAGCCCGTCTGCGTTGCGGCTCCATTCAAAAAGAGATGATCCTGTACCCCGATCCGAACGCGCCCGACAAACCCTTTCTGGCCGACCCCTCGACCGCAGTGTGGCACAAAACCGAGAACCCGGAAGGACGAGGCGGAGGCGGTGAAGAAAACCCCAATCGCGAGAAGCCTCCGCTGATCGTCAGTGCGGCATCCAAAAAAACGCCGATATGGCTGGGCCAGACTCCTTTCGTTCATCCATCGAGAGTGCAGCTCGCAGGCACTCCCGATGAACAGACAGGAAGCGGATGGGGTGCCGACTCGGATGCAAGCGTGCTGTACGAAGCCAACAAGGCCTTCTGGGCCGAAAGCCTGCAACCGGGAGAGCCGCTTGAATACGAAGGCCTGTCGAAAGAGCCGGTAGAGACCACATTACCCCGTTACCGGCTGGTGATTGTTCAGGGAAGAGCCGACGGCAGCTGGGTCAGTACTCGTACGAGAATACATAGCGTCATGCTCATTCCGGCGGCTGGCTTGTGCGCAATTGTCTGGCGTACCGGCATCGACCTCGAGCCCACCGATCCGCTGGGCGAGTCGGTGTTTGCCCTGGTGGCTGCCCTGAAGGATGCCGACGCCGAAGACGAAGACCCGGAAGAACTGGGTTATCTGGCCGCACAGAGATGGACCGAGCCAGCCAATTTTCTCGACGACCGGCCGTTGTTGCCGCCGGCACTGGCGGCCACGCTGCCCGCTCCTTTTGCGACACCGGAAGACGATACGGCGGCCGGTCGTTATGAAGCCTCCAAGGAATGGGCAGAAGGCGAGATCGGCATCTCACAGGAAGACAACCCCTTCGGCAACAGCGGTCTTCCGGAAGAAGCGGAGCTGGGCGGCGAAATCGAGAAGTTGCTGGAGAATGAGGACGCGCCGCCAGACATCAACAAGGTAGACGAATTGGCGAACAGCGTACTGGCCGCCAGCAAAAAACGTCATGAAGAGGACGGCTTCAAGGAACCAGAGGATCTGGAGGCCCCGCGAGAACCCGAAATTCGGGAAGAAGCCCTCGAACCCGAAGTCGAAACTCGATTGCAGACGCCCTATTCCTCAGTAAGAGAGCGCGATCTGGAAAAGCATACCAGCGAGACCGGGTCGGCGGACCTCGACTCTGGAGAACTGCTCGTCAAAATGAACGACGCCCGACTCACATCACCCAGCCCTGTCCTGTTTTGGCCGGCTCTCAACGAAGAGGAAGGAGCCGAGTTCGGCCAGCAGCTGGTCGACAAGCTGGCCGAAGAAGATCTGGAGTATCACATTGATATTTCAGCCGTCATAGTGGATGGCACCAAATACAAGGCGCGCATTGTGGGACGTCGATTTGACGGCACTCTGGCCGAAGAAAGCGTCTGGCGAAACGTTTATTTTTCGGAATGCGAATTTGTCAGTTGCACCTTTGCGAAGAGCCAGTTTGATAACTGCACTTTCCAGAGTTGTACGTTCAGGGAAACCAACCTGTCGAGTGCCAACACAACCAACAGCAGGCTGATCTCCTGCACGCTGGAAAAGATGAATGTGCAGGACCCAACCTATGTCGACTGCTCCTTTGAAGAATGCACGTTGACAGACTCCACCTATATGGAGGCCGGCTTTCATCGAGTCAAGTTTCTTGGCGGCAACTGGCAAAAACTTCAGTTTATGGAGAGCCTGTTCCTGGAGACACAGATCAACACGCTTGACCTCGCCGAGGTGACCTTCACCGCCACCGCCATTGTCGTCAGCAAACTGGAGCACCTCAAGATGTACAAGGTGTGGACGATGGGCAAAGGCTACCCGGGCTGCACTTTCACCGATGTTCGAGCCGAAACCTGCGGCTTCGTCGGAGGATGCCACTTTGACGAGGCTCAACTATCGGAAACCTTTTTCGTAGAAACGGGCTTTACTCTCGCCTCATTCAAGGACACCCAGATCGCAACAGGCTGTCAGTTCAGCAAATGTGATTTCAGTCTGACGGTTTTTGAGAACACGCTACTGGAAGGCGTCCGGTTTCTGCGCTGTTCGTTTGCCACCAGTTCGTGGGAGAAGGTCAAGGCATCAGGTGCCTGGTTCTTCGAGTCCATTGTGCGTGGCATTGACTTCAAGGACACCGAGCTTGCCCGTGCGGTGTTTGCCGATGCCGACATCGAGGGTGCAGAGTTTCAGCCAGACAAGACCATCGGCACTG
>RKSB01000195.1 GCA_007571095.1 K189A clade bacterium
ATCCAGCGACATTCGCAACCAAAAAGAGGCCAGTTAGCGAAGGCTGGGTGCCGAGTCTCTTCAAGACTCAGCACAACCCGATAACCGGTATTTTCTGCCAACGACGAGGCTCGCAAAAACAGACAAATCAGCAGTACTCGTGCGACTAATGCAGGCTGTCTGAATGTCGGAGCTTGCCGATTTACAGGCTCAAAACCCGATCAGGCTCGTTTTTTTGGCAAAACCCGTGCTCGTCGCCGAAAGGGCCGAAGCCGAATGGCCGATGAAACAAAACCTGTGCCCAGGCAGAACTCTCAAAAGCTTCTCCTGAGTTCAGAAGCAACTCAGGAGAAAAGGAGCCAACAGGAGGAGGCAAGCACTCTGATTGCAAAGACAAGACTCTGAGAGAAGCTGAGCAAACTAAAACGGAATGTCGTCCTCAGGGTCTTTATCGACAGGTATGGGGTCGGGTTCCATGCGTTCGGGTACAACCGGTGAAACCTCTTTATAGTTCTCCTGACTGTAGTTGTCCTGGCTGCCTTCGATCAAGGGATCTGGACCAAAGGCGGCCGAATCGCCACTCCCCGAAGCACCGCCTCTGGAGTCCAGCATCATGAGTTCGCGCACTCGAATCTCGGTACGGTAACGTCTCTGCCCGTCCGGTGCTTCCCAGGAGTCGGTTCGTAAACTACCCTCAATGTAAACTCTGGACCCCTTCTTCAGATAGTCTCTGGCGATTTCTGCAAGGCGCTGAAAACAAACGACAGAATGCCACTCCGTTCGGCTCTGGGCTTCGCCGCTCTGACGGTCTCGCCAGTTTTCCGTGGTCGCAACCCTCAGGCGAGTTACAGTCAACCCATTTTGAGAATAACGAACCTCTGGATCAGCTCCCAGATTGCCGATCAGCGTGACTTTGTTGAGGCCTCTCGCCATAAAAAACCCTCCTTTGACTATAGCTTTTGCTTGCGAATTGCTATCATACAGCAAAGGCAATTATCCTTCTGAATTCCGCCCTCTTCGCATATGATCCAGTGTCCATGCAAGGAGGCAGAATTCGGGTTGCCCGAGAACGGCTTGAGTGCCGATAGTCGTCAAGCCGTTCTGTCCTTCACCACTGCCAGTTTGCCACCTGAGAATCTGTTCGCACAGGGCGATCAACTGCAAGTGCTGGAAGATTTGGTACTCCATGACCGGAAGAGATTATCCCGAAAACCGGCAAGTAAAAAACGATGGCCATAGAATGTATCACCATGCGAGGGGTGCGTACGCACAACCTCAAAAACATCAACCTGAGCCTGCCTCGAAACAAGCTGATTGTAATCACCGGACTGTCCGGCTCGGGTAAATCCTCGCTGGCATTCGACACCCTCTACGCAGAAGGACAGAGACGTTATGTCGAATCCCTGTCCGCTTACGCCCGCCAGTTCCTGTCTGTCATGAAGAAGCCTGACATGGACTATCTGGAAGGCCTCTCTCCGGCCATTTCCATTGAGCAGAAAACCACTTCGCACAACCCGAGATCAACTGTCGGAACTATTACCGAAATATACGACTATCTTCGCTTGTTGTTTGCCCGCATCGGAGAGCCTCGGTGCCCGAAACACGACAAACCACTGGCAAGTCAGACCGTATCGCAGATGGTTGACCAGGTGCTTGCATTGCCAAAAGAGACTCGATGCATGGTGCTGGCTCCTCTGGTCAGAGGACGCAAGGGTACCCATCACCAGCTGTTTCCAGACCTTCTGAAGAAGGGATTTTTGCGAGCTCGCATCAATGGCGTAGTCACCAGCCTGGATGACCCGCCGACACTGGACAAAAACAAGAAGCACACAGTCGAAGTCGTAGTTGACCGGTTGCGCGTGGCTCCAGATATCGGGCTGCGTCTCTCAGAATCGATAGAGACGGCACTTCATCTGTCCGGCGGTACGGTGAGTATCTGCGACATGGACAAGGACAAGGACGACCTCATTTTTTCCTCCCTGTTTGCCTGCCCTGTTTGTGGATACAGCATTTCTGAACTGGAGCCTCGAATATTCTCATTCAACAATCCTGCTGGAGCCTGCCCTGACTGCGACGGGCTCGGCGTTACTCAGTACTTTGACCCGGAACTCATCGTACAGGAACCTGCCTTGAGTCTGGCAGACGGGGCTGTTCCGACCTGGAACAAACGCAATGTTTATTATTTTCATTTGTTGCAATCAGTGGCCACCCACTATGGCCTTGATCTCGATGTCCCCTTTGATCAATTACCGGCCGAACAGCGTGACGTTTTCCTGCATGGTTCGAAGGGCGAAAAAATTGACTTCAGTTACACCAACAGCAGAGGAGACAAGGTTGTCAGAAGGCACACCTTTGAGGGTATCGTCCCCAATGTAGAGAGGCGATACCGAGGCACTGATTCATCAATGGTCCGAGAGCAGCTTAGCCAATACCAATCGGTCAGACCCTGCCCATCATGCCGGGGTGCGAGGCTGAACGAAGCTGCTCGTCACACCTTCATAAAAGGAAAGGCTCTCCACGACATCACCTCCATGTCAATCAGCGAAAGTGTCGACTATTTCGGCAAAATTCAGCCCGAGGGAGCCAAGGCTCAGGTGGCGGAAGTCATACTGAAAGAGGTCAAGGCCCGTTTGGGGTTTCTGGTAGATGTTGGACTCAACTATCTGACCCTCAATCGAAGCGCAGAAACCCTGTCCGGCGGAGAAGCGCAACGTATTCGGCTGGCCAGCCAAATCGGGGCGGGTCTGGTTGGAGTCATGTACATCCTTGACGAACCCTCTATCGGCCTTCACCAGAGAGACAACGCCAGATTGCTGGCTACTCTGAGTAACCTGAAAAATCTGGGCAACACGGTCATAGTGGTTGAGCATGATGAAGAGGCTATACAGAACGCAGACTATATCGTTGACCTGGGCCCGGGGGCGGGGCAACACGGCGGAGAAGTGGTCGCGGAAGGCAGTTTGGCTGAAATCAAGAAGTCCGCAAGGTCCCTGACCGGCCAGTACCTGTCGAGAAAAAAGATCATTCCCGTCCCGAAAACTCGACGCAAGCCCCAAAAGGACGGCTGGATTCGGTTGCATGGTGCAAGTGCGAACAACCTTTGTAATGTTCTTCTGGAAATACCGGCAGGCCTTATGACCTGCGTGACCGGAGTGTCGGGCAGCGGAAAATCAACCCTGATAAACCACACGCTCTACCCCATTCTGGCGCGCGCGCTGAACAACGCAACTCAGCACAAGGCCGAAAAATATGACCGCATTGAGAACATCGACATGCTCGATAAGGTGATTGATATAGATCAGAGCCCTATCGGGCGGACACCTCGATCAAACCCGGCAACCTACACCGGCCTGTTCAGCGTGGTCAGAGAACTGTTCGCCAGCACGCCAGAAGCACGTTCCCGAGGCTACAAGCCGGGTCGCTTCAGTTTCAATGTCAGAGGAGGACGCTGTGAGGCGTGTGCCGGCGGCGGTCTCATCAAGGTAGAAATGCATTTCCTGCCGGACATCTATGTAACCTGCGATCAATGCAAAGGGCAACGTTACGGAAGAGAGACGCTCGAAATCAGGTACAAGGGTAAAAATATAGATGAAGTGCTGAACATGACAGTAGAGGAGGCTGAGAGCTTCTTTGAAAAGATACCTCCCGTCAAAAGGAAGTTAAGTACCCTGATGGAGGTGGGCTTGTCCTATATTCGGCTGGGACAGAGTGCTACAACGCTTTCCGGTGGCGAAGCACAGAGAATCAAGCTGGCCCGAGAGCTGTCGAAGCGAGATACCGGCAATACCCTTTACATTCTGGATGAACCGACCACGGGGCTGCACTTTGAAGACATACGTATGCTGCTCTCCGTACTCCAGCAACTGCGTGACCGAGGCAATACCATCGTCGTCATTGAGCATAATCTGGACGTAATCAAGACGGCTGACTGGATTGTGGATCTGGGTCCGGAAGGCGGTTTGGGAGGAGGCCGAATCATAGCCGCCGGAACGCCGGAAAACCTGCTACAGGAGAGGGCCTCTTATACAGGACAATCGCTGTCGGCCGTCCTGACAGAGGAACGCAGGGACAAGCCTGTTCGAGCAGTGGCCTCGGCAAGAGGAGGCTAGTCCTCATCCTCCTCGTAATCATCTACCTCATCGAGTTCCGGTAGAGGCTTCCTGGCTTCGATGATCTTTTCTCTCAAGTGGCTGGCTTTGAAAAATTTGCCAGGCACTGCGAGGCTGGTTCCAGCTGGCTTCATTCAAGGGTCAATGGTAGTCGCCGGTATTACGGGTCGATATCCATGAGTTAATGGAAAGTGTGGAGCCCGTGTTGACCTGGCCAGAATGCGGATCCTGTTCGCATGACGCAAGCGGCATGGCGAGAACATACTGCTGCAATCGACCCGAAACGAAAACAGGTTTTCATACCAGTGCTAACTGAACTGGTTCCTCTTCGTCAGCGTCAACCTGTTGACTTTCAAAATTGAAAACGAGAGTTTCTACAACAGATCGCCTGTTCTCCAGCTTTGCTCCCGAGTGATAGAAGTGATCCCTCGTGACCAGGTTAAACCTGTTCCAGTATTTGTCGATCATGGGATTTGGTCGGAAATCATTATGGTGCCAAGTCGACAGGATGAATCGTGCGGGAGTTTTCGAAAGCACCAGAAAGAGCCTCTCCTCGTCCTCTTCTGTCCATCCATTGTAGTAGTCAACATATCTTCCAAAGTATGGCGGATCACAATAGACCACATCATCTTTACCTGCTTTTTCGATGGTGTTCTGGAAATCTTCGCTGGTAAATTCCCACTCAGGTTTAATTATCGTGGAGACAGAATCTACCTGGTTCACGATCTTCGTAATGTAGCCGGGACTAAACCTGTTTGGTTTCTTGCAGAAGGGTATATTCCAATCTCCCTTCTTGTTGAACCTCATCATTCCATTGAAGCCGGATCTTGAAAGAAACAAAAAATCCAGGCTCCGATGTTCCGCATTGAACCTGTCTTTTACCTTGCGGAAATGTACATAACCATCTTCATCAGCATTTCGTAGATGTTCTCCCTCTTCTTCCAGATAAGCTCTGACGCTCTCCGGCGTTATCTCGCCACCCTGAATGTCTTTATAAAACTGAACGATGTGGGGGTTAGTGTCGTTAAGGAGAGTCTCCCTGGGTGCTTCATTGAAAGCAACTACCCCTGTGCCTAAAAAAGGTTCGATCCATCGTCCCTGATACTCGGGGGTGATACTTGCAATCAGAGGAACCAATTTAGTCTTGATTCCCTGACTTTTAAGGGGTGGCACCACAGTCTTCAATCTAATTCTTCCTTTTTTTCTTTGTTTTCATTGGATTTACGAGAGAAGCGTCTCCTCCTCTAAATTCCACAAAGTCCTTTATCCTTGTGATGGGAACAGATTTTCCATCTTTCATCATCGACGTGACCTTGTAGTTCATCCAATACTCATCGAACCATTCTTCTCCAAGGTTCATGAACACTCCCCTACCTTCGAGGATATCTTCTATGTGAGTAATTGAACCGATGTTTGCTGTATTTCCAGAACCTTGTCTGTCACTTGCCAGTTCCCACTTTTCGCAGACGAAAAACTCAAAATCCCTTATTACAGACGCGATGGACGACAGCTTCTCAAACTCTACTACCCGACTGGAGTTCAGACTCTGCGGATACTCCGCACCATCCAGTTCACCGACAGCAGCAACTCCGCCTTCTTCCAGTATGTTCGCCTGGACTCTGGTGTAGATAATGCCGAGGCAAAAATGCCCAAGGTACTCAGAATACGGGAACTGGATATTCTTTGTGGAGGTTCGATCTTTGAAATAGGCTCCATGACTACCGAGAGTGAAGCCACTGACGTGATCTGGGTAATCAGGGTTCCGGTACGTTGTTTTCAAATCAACGGCGAACTTACAAGCTTCATTGTCCAGTGATACAAAGCTAAGGTCTGGGTACCAATTTTGGTGCTCTGCAAGAACGATGGAGTTGTTCGCACTTTCCGCAAACTCCAGCAATTTCGGAAACAGATGAATCTCCAAAATTTTCGATACTATCTTGGTATCAGTGGATATTGTGTAGAGGTTTCTATGGACATCGATGAAACCTTTTGCTGACCAGTCGCCCGATTCTGAACTAATGTAATCGCCCAAGTCAGCGACAAACTCCCATAAGACTTTCTTAAATCTGCGTTTCTCTGCCTGAGCGTTCGTATCAACCGCTGGCATTTCCAGTCTTCGCCTAAAACCAGGCAAAATGGTTTATTAACAGCCTTGTGTCAATAAGGAAGAGAATAGACCTGGAGGTTGTCTCACAAATCGAAGTTTCAGAATCGCAAGTTGCTTTCCCTGGCTTCGATGATCTTTTCTCTCAAGTGGCTGGCTTTGAACAATTGACCAGGTGCTGCGAGGCTGGCTCCGAACTGGTCGCAAGAGTAACTGAGTATATAAGAGGACATGAGGGCCTTGAGAGCGTCCTGGATTCGCCGGGTTTTCAGAGCGAGAGCGACCGAGGGGTTGCTGGCGGTCGGGCTTATGCGGGCTGTTGAGAAAGGAGTCTTGTCAAGTGCGAGGCAGCAGAGGGTAACCCCGAAAGGCTAAACCGGCGAAGTCAGCAAGCCTGTTTGAGCAGTGGCCTCGGCAAGAGGAGGCTAGTCCTCATCCTCCTCGTAATCATCTACCTCATCGAGTTCCGGTAGAGGCCTGTCGACCATTTCTATATAGGCCATTGGTGCAGAGTCACCCGCCCGATAACCGCATTTCAGAATTCGAGTGTAGCCACCCGGCCTGTCCTTGTAGCGAGGGCCGAGTTCAGAAAACAACTTGCCGACAGCAGAAGGTGATCGAGTAGAGGCAAAAACCGAACGTCGATTGGCAACCGTATCCGTGCCCGACAAAGTGATCAGAGGCTCCACCACCCTGCGCAACTCTTTTGCCTTGGGTAGCGTGGTCTTGATGACTTCGCGCTCGACCAGTGCAACCGCCATGTTCTTGAACATGGTCTTGCGGTGAGCACTGGTTCTATTCAGATGCAGAGAGCTTTTTCGATGCCTCATGAGGTTATTTCCTCAAAACTTGTTGAGATTATTCGGCGGCCAGTTTTCGATAACAGTGCCGAGTTGCAGGCCCCTCTCCTCCAAGGCTCGCTCTACCTCTTTGAGGGAAACCTTACCCAAATTGGGAGTCTGTAAAAGACTGGCCTGGTTGCGGCGAACCAGATCGCCAATATAGAGTATGTTTTCGGCTTTCAAGCAGTTGGTTGACCTCACCGTCAAGTCGAGATCTTCAATGGGTCTCAACAGGATTTCGTCAAAAAGCATCTCTCTGGCGATATCTTCTTCTGTATCAGATATGTTTTCCTTGCCGTAGACAGCCCTCAGTTGCCTGGCCAGAATATGTGCGGCATCCCTCACTGCCTCTGCCGGATCCAGAGTGCCATCCGTTTCGATATTGAGCGTCAACTTATCCAGATCGGTTCGGCCCTTTAACCTCGCATTCCCTACCGAATAAGCAACCGTAAGCACTGGCCCAAAGGTGGCATCCAGTTTCATCACACCAATCTCCTCCGACTCGCCATCTGAGGAGGTCTCGGATGCAGCCCTGTAGCCTCGGCCTGACTCGACCTTCATCTCCATGTCAATGTGGCCGTTCTCATTGAGAGAACAGATCACATGATCTGCATTGACAATCGAAAGGTCGCCCGGCGTCTGAATGTCTCTGGCTGTAACTTCTTTGGGACCGGTTGCCTTAAGCTTGAGTTTTTGGGAGTCGACACCCGGCATCTTGATGTAGAGTTCTTTCAGGTTAAGAAGTATCTCCTGAACGTCTTCACGACAGCCCTCTATTGAGGAATATTCGTGCATGACACCCTTGATTTTGACCTCTGAAATAGCACTGCCCGGCATGGCCGACAGCAGGGCACGGCGCAGGGCGTTGCCCAGAGTGTGGCCAAACCCTCTTTCCAGAGGCTCCAGCACTATCTTGGCTTCGTTACCCTTTTTACCCTCGATTTTGATGGGCTTCGGTATAAGTAAGTTTGAGGTGAAGTCAAGCATGTTATTCAAAATCCTGTGGTGAGCAACTCATCTGACCCGAATGTCCGTTTTCGGTTCGGTTATTTTGAGTAAAGTTCGATGATAAGACTCTCGTTGATCTCTGCAGGCAATTCATCGCGCACCGGAAGACGTACAAATCGGCCTTCCATATTCCCTGAGTCGGTACTTATCCACTCAGCCGACGACCTCTGGGTAGCGAGATTCAAAGCGTTCTGAATACGCAACTGTGCCTTGGCCCTGTTCCGAATAGCCACGACATCGCCCGGCTGTACCTGATAGGAGGGTATATTCACTACCGACCCGTTTACTTGTACCGACTTATGGGACACCAGTTGCCGACACTCAGCCCGAGTTGAGCCGAACCCCATGCGGTAAACCACATTGTCCAGACGAGACTCAAGCAGCATCAAGAGGTTTTCGCCGGTGTTCCCCTTTTGTCGATCCGCCTGCGAGTAGCAACGACGGAACTGTTTTTCGAGAACGCCATAGATGCGGCGAACCTTTTGTTTCTCCCTGAGCTGTATCGCAAAGTCGGACATTCGGCCACGTTTGGCACCGTGAACACCGGGCGGAGTCTCTGGACGACACTTGCTTTCAAAAGGGCGAACTCCGCTCTTCAGAAACAGGTCGGTCTGCTCGCGACGAGCCAGTTTGCATGTGGGCCCTGTGTACCTTGCCATCAGACGCGACGCCTTTTTGACGGCCGGCAACCGTTGTGAGGCATGGGAGTTGCGTCAACCATTTTGCCTATTTGCAACCCGCAATTGTTCAGCGAACGAATGGCCGATTCTCGGCCGGAACCCGGACCCTTTACAAAAACATCCACCGACACCATGCCGTTTTCCATGGCCTGACGGCCTGCTTTTTCGGCGGCTACCTGGGCTGCGAAAGGAGTGCTTTTGCGTGAACCCCGAAAGCCGGCGGTGCCGGAAGATGCCCAGTACAGGGCGTTGCCCGAGCGGTCAGTGATGGTGATGATGGTGTTGTTGAAGGAAGCGTGTATATGCGCAATCCCGTCTGTTACAACCGGCTTTTTCTTGTTTGAGCCTTGCGACATCCTAGAGGGATCCTCCTCTTGAAAGCTTTTCGGCGAGCAGGGCCAAGTAGTGAAAACAAACGCCGTAAAACAAAATCTATTTCCTGATTGGTCTGCGCGGACCCTTGCGGGTTCGTGCATTGGTTCGAGTTCTCTGCCCTCTGAGCGGCATATTTCTCCGATGACGTACGCCTCTGTAGCAACCCAGGTCCATCAGGCGCTTGATGTTCATATTGACCGCCCTTCTGAGGTCGCCTTCCACCATTAACCGAGAGACTTCGTTCTGAATACGGGCAAGCTCCTGCCTGTCCAGATCGGCTACCTTGCGCTGACGATCAACCGATGTGGAATCACAAATCCGGCGGGCAAGCGTGCGACCTACGCCATAAATGTAGGTCAGGGCAATCTCGACATGCTTGCCGTCAGGGATATTGACACCCGCAATTCTTGCCAACTCAACACTCCACCGCCGTCCGAACGAATGACTCCAATTCGAACGCACAGAATTCACAAAATAAAGAAAGCCCCGCGTTCCATAACAGGGCGGGGGGGCGATTATACGGCAAGACGGACGGGGAATCAAACCCGATTGTCTCGATGTGGACGAACTGCATCAACCCTGACGTTGCTTGTGTCTTGGTTCGGCAGAACAGATGACCCAAACCACCCCTTTGCGCCGAACAATCTTGCAGTTACGACAGATCTTTTTAACCGATGACCTGACCTTCATAATCCTTTCCGGTTGAATGGGCAAACTGAATGCCTGCCTGATAAATCATGTTCTCAAGCCCTGACCATAGCTTTTGATATTGGCCTGGCGAACCAGCTTGGCATACTGGTTGGACATCAGGTGCATCTCCACCTGTGCCATAAAATCGATGGCGACCACCACTATGATGAGAAGAGCGGTGCCACCAAGTTGAAAAGTAATGTTGGTTGTAATCAAAAGGAATTCTGGAACGAGGCACACGAGAGTAACATACAGGGCCCCCCAGACAGTCAGCCTCGAAGTCACCTGATCAATATACCTGGCGGTTTGCTGGCCAGGTCGAATGCCGGGTATAAACGCACCCTGACGCTTGAGATTGGCGGCTATATCTTTTGGATTAAAAGTCAGAGCGGTATAGAAGAATGAAAAAAAGACGATGCCAAAGGCGAAGAGCATGACGTAGAGAGGCTGGCCGGGCGACAGGGAAACCGAGATGTCCTGCAGCCAGGACATGCTGGGGTTCTGCCCGAACCATTGAGCCAGAGAGGCGGGTGCCAGCAACAGGCTGGAAGCGAATATAGCCGGTATCACGCCTGCCATATTGATTTTCAGGGGTAAATGACTTGACTGTGGCTGCGCCATTCGGCGGCCCTGCTGTCTTTTGGCATAGTTCACCACAATGCGCCTCTGCCCTTTCTCCACTCTCACGACAGCCCAGACAATCAGCGCGGCAACAAGTGAAATGACGACCAGAAAGACAATCGAAATTTCACCCTGGCGAGCCTGCTCAAAGGACTGCCCGATGGCACCCGGAAAACCCGACACGATACCGACAAAAATCAGCAGGGAAATGCCGTTTCCTACACCCTTTTCGGTAATCTGCTCACCCAGCCACATCATGAACATGGCACCGGTAACCAGAGCAACCGTCGCGGTCACATAAAAAACAGGGCCGGAGTTAAAGGAAAGACCCTGGCTGGACAGCCCGACAGAGATGGCAAACCCCTGGATCAGACTGATGAGCAAAGTCAATTGCCGAGTGTACTGGGTAATTTTTCGGCGACCGGCTTCGCCTTCTTTGCGCAACTGATCCAGAGAAGGTGTCATGGCGGTAAACAGGTTCATGATGATGCTGGCTGTGATGTAGGGCATCACTCCCAGTGCCAATATGCTCATCCGCTCCAGTGCACCTCCGTTGAACATATTGATCAGTTCAAAGATGCCGCCGCCGACATCCTCGAACAACTGAGCGAAACGTTCGGGGTCGATGCCGGGAACAGGAATGTGAGTACCGATTCGATAGATCACCACGGCAAACAGGACATAGAGCAACCGTTTGCGGAGTTCTCCCAGTCCAGAACCTATCGGAGCATTGGGTGGTGCGGCCATGAGTTCAAACGTCCTCGACTGTTCCGCCCGCAGACTCTATCGCCGTTCGAGCACCCTGGGTCACCGCCAGACCTCGGACGACAAATTTTCTGTGGATCTTTCCAGACAGAAAAATACGTGCTCTCTTCATGTTCTTTCGAACCAGGCCCGCATTCTTCAAACTGTCGAGATCTACTTCGAGACCGGGCAGCTTTTCCAGTTCACTCAAACGAACCTTTGCGGTAACCCGACCAATTCGAGAACTGAAACCAAACTTGGGCAGCCTCATCTGAAGTGGCATCTGGCCGCCTTCAAAGCCGACTCGAACACCGCCGCCAGAACGTGATTTATGACCCTTGTGTCCCCGTCCTGAGGTCTTGCCAAGTCCGCTGCTGCGGCCACGCCCTACCTGAGTTGAAGAAGGTCTTGATCCGAGAGCTGGTCGCAGGTTGTTGAAATTCAATCTGTTCAAGAGGACACCTCCTCGCAAGAGACCATATCCCAAACCTTTGCAATCATTCCCCGAACTGCCGGAGTATCTTCCAGCAGACGGGTCTGGCGAATTCTTCTCAAGCCCAGGCCCTGAATGCATTGTCGGTGCCGAGGCTTTCTGCCGATAGGGCTGCGTTGCAGGGTAACGGCTATAACTTTCTTTTTACCCTCTTCGGGCTTCCTGCCCTCTTCCTTTTTGCTCTCTTCGGGCTTTTTGTTCTCTTCAGGCATGATAAACCTCTCTCAAAACCTCGGCAGTCAACAGAAAACAGAGTCAACCGAGAGGCCTCGTTTCATCGCAACATAGCCTGGTGAACGAGTTTCGGCCAAAGCCTTGAAAGTTGCGTGCATGACGTTGGTCGGATTGGTTGAGCCGTAGCATTTGCACAGCACATTTCTCACACCGGCTACTTCCAGAACAGCACGCATGGTGCCACCTGCGATGATTCCTGTACCCTCGGAAGCCGGCTGCATATAAACCTTTGATGCGGCGTGACGACCAACGATTGCGTACTGAATGGTGCCGCCATTGAGTACCACCTCGATCATGTTTCGCCTTGCGATCTCCAGGGCTTTCTGTATAGCCAGAGGTGCCTCCCTGCCCTTACCCTGACCATAGCCCACACGACCATTGCCATCACCGACAATCGCCAGAGCAACAAACCTGAATATGCGACCACCCTTGACCACTTTGGAGACTCGGTTGACTCGTATGAGTTTCTCAACCAACCCTTCCTCTTTCACCACCTCTGCTGTGCGAGCCACTTCAATCCTCTTGTTCGAAATCTAAAAAGATAATCCGGCGTTGCGCGCTGCTTCTGCCAGAGCCTTGACTCGACCATGGTACTTGAAACCCGAGCGGTCAAAGGCAATCTCACTGATGCCTTTTGCCAGGGCACGTTCAGCGATCAGGGTGCCGACCTTGCCAGCCGATTCCCCGTTACCGGTAACACTCGACCGAAGGGCGGGTTCCAGTGTGGAAGCTGCAACCACTACTCTTCCGGTGGGTTCGATAATCTGGGCATACATATGCCGAGGCGTTCGATGCACAGTCAGACGTGTAACCCTCTTTCGGCGCATTCTGGCACGAGCAGAGCAAATTCTGCGTATTCTGTTTTGCTTTCTGGAATGCATGTTATTTCTTCTTCGCCTCTTTCTGAACGACTCGCTCATTCGCATACCGAATACCCTTGCCCTTATAGGGTTCAACCGGTCTAAAGGCACGAATTTCAGCAGCAGTCTGACCGACTTTTTGTTTATCGATGCCTCGAATGCTGATCTCGTTCTGGTTGGGGACTTCCGCTTCAATGCCCTCTGGCAGGGAATAGACCACCGGATGCGAAAAACCCAGCGTCAGGTTCAACTTTCTGCCCTGTAGGGCCACTCGATAACCAATGCCCTGCAACAACAATTTCTTTTCAAAGCCAGACGACACTCCCTGCACCATGTTGGCAAGCAGAACTCTGGTGGTACCGGCCATCGCAACGGCCTGTCTGTTGTTTTTCTCTTTGACTCTGACTCGCAGGAAACCGCCCTCTTCAACCACTTCGACAAGCGGGCTGCGAACCAGCTCGAGCGAGCCCTTTTCGCCCGAGATCGTGATAGTTTCCGAGTGCAGTCTTGCTTCGGTGCCTTGAGGCAGGCTAACTGGAGTAGAGGCTATACGGGACATGCTAGAACACTGTGCAGAGTACTTCGCCGCCAAGTCCTCTGTCTCTGGCGTCACGACTCGAGAGTATGCCCTGGTCGGTGCTGATGATGGATATGCCCAGGCCGCCACGTACCTGCGGCAAGTCTCCGGCACTGTTATAAACCCTGAGGCCCGGCCGGCTGACTCTGTCGATTTCCGCTATAACCGGCTCTCCTTCGAAGTATTTCAGTTCAATACTCAACTGCGGTTTTTGAGCGTCACTCGACACCTGGTATCCCTCAATATAGCCTTCCGCACGCAAAACTTCGGCGATGCGCACCTTTGTTTTCGAGGACGGCATCTCCACAGCCGGATGCTTTGCCATCTGCGCATTACGAATACGAGTGAGCATATCTGCTATCGGATCCTGCATGGTCATGGGTGAGTTGATCTCCTGATCTTTTTCTGAAACAGCAAGTGTGTCGGAACTACCAACTGGACTTGGTAAGCCCTGGAACATCGCCTCGCATGGCGAATTCACGCAACTTGATTCGAGACAATCCAAATTTTCTGTACACTCCACGAGGCCTGCCGGTCAGGTAGCATCTCCTTCGAACACGGCAGGGTGAAGCATTCCGAGGCAACTTCTGCAAGGCTCTCTGTGCCTCCATTCTTTTTTCGTAGCTCTCATGCCTGTTGGCAATAATCGACTTGAGTTGCTTCCTCTTCTCGACAAACCTTTCGACTGTGAGTTGTCGCTTTCTCTCTCTTTCGACCATCGCACGTTTGGCCATCAGGTCGCCTCCTGTCTTTTGAACGGAAAATTCAGGGCAGTCAGCAAGGCCAGGCCTTCTTTGTCTGTATTGGCACTTGTAACAATGGTGACATTCAACCCTCTCAGCTTGTCGATCTTGTCGTAATCAATCTCGGGAAAGATGATCTGCTCGGATATTCCCAGCGAATAATTGCCGAAGCCATCAAACGACTTGGGGCTCAAACCCCTGAAATCACGCTCTCTGGGAATTGCAATGCCGACCAGTCTTTCGAGAAATTCATACATGCGGCGTCGCCTCAGGGTCACCTTGCAACCAATGGGGTAACCGGTGCGGATCTTGAATCCGGCGACAGATTTTCTTGCTCTGGTGGCCACGGGTTTTTGGCCAGAAATCAAGGTCATGTCTTCAATGGCATGGTCAAGTGTCTTTCGATCATTGATCGCCTCACCAACACCCATGCTCAGAATCACCTTGACGATGCGGGGAACCGCCATCGGGCTCGGATACCCCATCTCCTTCTGCAATCTGGGGCAAACCTCATTCTCATAGGTATCCTTTAAGTGAGCTACTACGGGCATTCGAAGAGTCCTCTAGTCTTCCACCGGCTTTCGGCTGGATTTGTAGACGCGCACTTTTTCGCCCTCAATGAACTCAAAGCCCACTCGATCAGCCTTGCCCGAATCAGGGTTGTATATCGCAACATTAGACGCCTGTATAGGTGCTTCCTGCTCAACGATACCGCCTTCGATACCGCGTTGCGGGTTGGGCTTTCTGTGTTTCTTGATCATGTTGATACCTGAAACCACATAACGTGTTCCAACAACAGCCGTCACTTCACCCTGCTTGCCCTTGTCCCGGCCGGCAATCACGATGACCTGGTCGTTTTTTTTAATCTTTTTCATCGGCAAGGTCCAACTAAACGACTTCCGGTGCAAGCGAGATAATACGCATGAACTTTTCGCTGCGTAACTCTCTGGCTACTACGCCAAAAATCCTCGTACCTATCGGCTGAAGCTGCTGATTCAACAAAACCACCGCATTGTTGTCAAAGCGAACCAGGCTGCCATCGGGTCTGCGCACGCCTTTTTTGGTTCGAACCACGACAGCGTGCAACACCTGACCCTTTTTCAACCTGCCGTGGGGCTGGGCCTCTTTGACCGTCACCCTGATGACATCGCCTACGCTGGCATAACGACGGCCTGAGCCGCCCAGCACCTTGATGCACATGACCTTCTTCGCACCACTGTTGTCAGTCGCATCCAGTATGGTTTGAGTTTGAATCATGACGCCGAATCCACATCACTTTGCCGGCCGCTTTTTGAGTCGGTGGCCACCGGTACGGCTTTTTTGTTGATTGACAGCAGTCGCCACGACTTGCGCCTGGAGATCGGGCGGCTTTCGGCAATGGTAACTCGGTCGCCCAGCCTGCATTCCTGATTCTCGTCGTGGGCGATAATTCTCCTCGACTTGAGCACGAACTTGCGGTAAAGCGGATGCTTGACCCGGCGGTCAATTCGTACCACCACGCTTTTGGCCATCCTGTCGCCAACTACAAGACCGGTCAATGTTCTTTTAACTTTTGGTTTACTCATTTTTTATTCTTCTTTATCCCCTTTACTCTTCTTTGTCCCCTTTATTTTTTGAACAGGATCGGACTCGGCGGACTGCTGGCGGTTTTTTTCGGCGATTACTGTCTTGATGCGGGCAATATCACGTTTTGTGGCCTTGAGCAGGTGAGTTTTTGTCAAGTGGGCACCGCCCTTCTGCAATCTGTAACCCATCAGCTGCCTGCTCAGATCAGACAACTGGTCGGTCAGTGCATCCACGGACATTTCTCTCAGTTCATCTGCTTCCATAACACTCACATCAGGGTTCGCTTGACGAATGTGGTAGGTACCGGTAATTTCGAGGCAGCCAGACGCATGGCTTCTCTGGCCATTTCTTCGCTGATGCCTTCCATTTCGTAGAGCACTCGGCCCGGCTGAACCAGAGCGACCCAATATTCGACACTTCCCTTGCCTTTGCCCTGACGTACTTCCAGAGGCTTCCTGGTAATGGGCTTGTCAGGGAAAATACGAATCCAGGTTTTGCCGCCTCTGCGGATATGCCGAGTCATAGCACGGCGAGCAGCCTCGATTTGACGAGCAGTAATTCGGCCTCGACCGGTTGATTTCAAGGCATATTCTCCAAAACTGACCTTGTTTCCACGAGAGGCCAGCCCCCTGTTCTTGCCTTTTTGGGTCTTTCTGAACCGAGTTCTTTTGGGCTGTAACATGAGTGTCTCCTCAGGTCTCGCTGAAGCTGGTTGGACCAATCACGCCACTGGGCAGCTCTATGCGTTCCTTGCCGATCACCTCACCTTTGAATATCCATACCTTCACACCCAGAATTCCGTAAGTGGTCTTGGCTTCGGCAGTGGCAAAATCAATGTTCGCCCTGAGTGTGTGCAAGGGTACCCTGCCTTCGTGGTAAACCTCCGCACGAGCAATGTCGGCACCTCCCAGACGGCCTGCTACACGTACCTTGATGCCTTCCGCCTTGCTGCGCAGTGCATTCTGGATAGCTCGCCGCATGGCCCGACGAAACTGCACACGACGTTCAAGCTGCTGGGCAATCTGTTCGGCAACCAGAGTGGCATCCAGTTCGGGGGTTCGAATTTCCTCCACCTTAAGCTGAGCGTTTGCTCCGGTTATTTTGCTGACTCCCTGGCGCAGTCGCTCAATGTCTTCGCCCTTTTTGCCGATCACAAGACCGGGTCTGGCGGTATTGATGGTGACGCACACTGCCTGAGCCGGTCGATCAATCTTGATACGGCTGATCCAGGCATCGGGTAATTCTTTTCGAATAAACTTCCGAATCTGGATGTCCTTGTGCAGCCACTCTCTGTAGCTTTTGTTGTCGGCGTACCAAATGGAGTTATGCTCCTGAGTAACGCCAAGCCGCATACCGATAGGATGTACTTTATGACCCATGCTTTCTCTGCCTTAATGCCTTTCCAAACTCAGTCAAGCAGCCACAGTAATCGTGATATGACAGGATCTCTTTAGTATCCGGTCAGCCCGACCTTTGGCTCTCGGTCTGATTCGTCTCAGGGTTCGCCCCTCATCGACAAAAACCCTCTTCACGACCAGTTCGTCTATGTCGGCACCGTCATTGTTTTCGGCGTTGGCAATCACCGACTCCAGCAATTTTCGTACAGGCAAGGCAGCCTGCTTTTTGCTGAATGCCAGAAGATCAAGGGCTTTAGCCACTGGCTTGCCTCTGATCTGATCGGCCAGCAAACGAACCTTGTAAGCCGACATTCGAATGTTTCTTGCTTTGGCCAATGTCTCCATGACTAATGCTCTTAACGTACTTTTTTGTCCGCGACATGCCCCTTGTAGGTGCGAGTCAGGGCAAATTCACCCAATTTATAGCCGACCATGTCTTCGGTGATAAAAACGGGTATGTGCTGACGACCATTGTGAACCGCAATAGTCAGGCCGACCATGTCAGGGATAATCATGGAGCGCCTCGACCAGGTCTTGATGGGTCGCTTCGACCTCTCCTTTTTGGCAGTCGCAATCTTCTTGAGTAGATGCAGATCTACAAAAGGCCCTTTTCGTAAGGAACGTGGCATTATTCCAGACTCTCCCTATCTCCTGCGTTTCCTGTGCATCACAATGTACCTGTCTGTTCGCCGAGTCTTTCTGGTCTTGTATCCCTTGGCGGGAACGCCTGTAGGAGAAACCGGATGCCGGCCACCCGAGGTCCGTCCTTCGCCACCACCATGCGGGTGATCTACCGGATTCATCGCAACGCCCCGTACGGTGGGACGTATGCCGCGCCATCTTTTGGCACCCGCCTTGCCCAGAGACTGAAGGCTGTGCTCGCTGTTGCCTACCTCGCCCATAGTGGCCCGGCAACTGGACAGCACCTTTCGCATTTCGCCTGAACGCAGCCTCAAGGTGGCATAAGTGCCTTCTCTGGCCACCAGCTGCGCCGAGGTACCCGCACTGCGGGCCAACTGGGCACCCTTGCCAGGTTTGAGTTCAACGCAATGGACAACAGTACCCAGCGGCATATCGGATAAAGCCATGTTGTTGCCCACTCTGACCGGTGCATTCCGGCCAGAAGAAACCTGGCTGCCAACCTTCAGGCCTTTGGGAGCGAGAATGTAGGAACGTCTGCCGTTGACGTAACGTATCAGGGCGATGCGGGCGGTACGGTTGGGATCATACTCCAGTCTTTCAACGGTAGCGGGAATACCGTCGAAGGTCCGCTTGAAATCGACCAGACGGTAACGTTGCTTGTGACCGCCTCCCCTGTGTCTGACCGTGATGCGGCCCATGTTGTTGCGTCCACCTTTGCGATGCAACGGGGCAACCAGAGGCTTGTACGGCCCCTCCCTGCTTAAGGAAGGCTCGGAAATCCTGATGGAGAATCTTCGTCCGGGAGAGGTGGGTTTGCTTTTATAGACAGGCACGAGGTCTACTCCTGACTACCCAGATCAATGCTCTGACCTTCCTGCACTCTGATATAGGCCTTTTTCCAGCTTTTGGTGCGGGCAGGGCCTTTTCGAGTCATTTTTCTTTTGCCCTTGACGTTGAGTGTTCGAAGACCCACCACATTCACCTGAAAAATTTTCTCGACAGCGGCCTTGATCTCTCTCTTGCTGGCATTCCTGGCGACCTTGAATACACGAGTGTTGGTCTGCTGCTCTGCGACACTGCTCTTCTCGGAAAAGTGAGCACTCAACAGGATGTCGTACATACGCTGATCGTTCATTGCACTTTCTTTTCCACGGACTGCAACGCCGGCAGAGTGAAGACCACTCGAGCCGGACGAATCAAATCGACGGGGTTTAGCCTGTCTACATCTATAACCTTGAAGTTTGGAAGATTGCGAGAGGCCAAATGGAGCGTCTCGTCGATCGTCTCGACGACCATCAACACCCTGTCTTTTCCGACTAACCCCAACTGCTTCAGTCTGGCCACCAGTTCTCGGGTTTTCGGGTTTTCTACGGTGAAGTCCGAGACCAGAACAAGCCTCTCCTGTCGAGTGATCTCAGACAGGATGGAGCAGAGGGCACTGCGATACATCTTTCTGTTGACCTTCTGGCTGAAATCCTGATTCGACGAGGGAAAAACGACTCCTCCGCCACGCCACAAAGGGCTTCGAATAGTACCTGCCCGAGCACGCCCCGTCCCTTTCTGACGCCAGGGCTTACGGCCTCCGCCACGAACAGCCGAGCGATTTTTCTGGGCTCGGCTACCCTGCCGCATGCCGCTGAAATAGGCGGTCACTACCTGGTGAACGAGAGGTTCGTTAAATGAGCGACCGAACACTGCGTCTGAAACAGCCACCTTGTCAGTGGCCTCGGCTGCAGAATTGACGACTGTGAGTTCCATCGCATGCATACCTTATGACGCTTGCCTGTCCGTCGTTCGAACTTTCACAGCCGGCCGAATCACCACATCGCTACCCGGAAATCCAGGCACGGAGCCCTTGATGAACAGCAGTTTGCGCTCGGCATCTATGGCAACGATCTCAAGGTTTTGCGTAGTCACTCGAGCGTTGCCCATCTGACCCGCCATCTTTTTGCCCTTAAAGACCCTGCCGGGTGTCTGGCACTGGCCGATTGAACCGGGTGCTCGATGGGACAGCGAATTACCGTGAGTAAAATCCTGAGTACTGAAGTTCCATCGCTTGACAACACCGGCGAAACCCTTGCCTTTGGATTTGGCGGTCACATCAACCCGCTGGCCTACAGAGAACTGCTCCAGGCCGATTTCATCACCTGGCTTTAACTCAGAATCGATAGTCAGCCGAAACTCCCAGATGCCGCGTCCCGGCCGAGTTCCTGCCTTGGAAAAATGCCCGCCAAGCGGACGATTGACTCGAGTAGCCCGCCTTTCACCGGTGGTAACCTGGAGGGCCGGATAACCGTCTCGGGCGAGGGTCTTGACCTGAGTAATTCGATTAGGGTCGACGGCCACCAGGGTGACCGGCACAGAGGTGCCCGAGTCGGTAAAAATCCTCGACATGCCATACTTCCTGCCGACAGCACCTGTGGCAGTGAAAGCCGATTGTTCGTTTTCTGATGTGGCCATGTTTCAAGGAGATTAAGACGTTTGCTACTCGCTAGTTCAGACTGAGCCGCACCTCGACACCGGCGGCCAGATCCAGCTTCTGCAGTGCATCCACTGTCCGGTCCGTGGAATTGACTATATCCAGCAACCGCTTGTAGGTTCGAATTTCGTATTGGTCTCGCGCATCCTTGTGTTTGTGCGGAGAGGTGAGCACCGTATATTTCTCAATTCGGGTCGGCAGGGGAATGGGCCCGTGTACCTGGGCTCCGGTACGGCGAGCTGTCTCGACGATTTCTTTGGCAGAAGCGTCAATCAAGTGATAGTCGAAAGCACACAGCCGTATCCTTATTCTCTGGGCTTCCATAACTGATCCTCTTTTCCGGTACCACCCGATTGTTCAATAAGTCAATGTACCAACTCTCAAAAAAGAGAGTTGTTCGGCATGCGCACTTGCTAGAAATGACGAACCGACAAGCACCTTCGAAAGCAACAGGCTAAGACAAAACTGCTAGCTCCGAAGGCAGTCTGACTATTTTACACAAAGAGAGGGGATTGGCAAGACCGGAATACTTTTAAGGGGTCGCTGACTGACTCAGGGCTACGCAAGTATTCCTCTTCAGGTATTCTGCGAAATCACTCCACCGCCCAGGCAGATATCTCCTTCGTAAAAGCAGGCAAATTGACCGGGCGTTACCGCCCGTTGTGGAGTCTCCAGATTCACACAATAATCCCCGTCCCTGAACTCCAGCAGGCAGGCTTGATCGTCCTGCCGATAACGGCATTTAACGTACCCCCTATAAGGTAGCTCGGGGGCAGGCGGATTAATCCAGAAGACCTGATCGATCTTGAAGTGACTGGAAAAAAGCAGATGGTGGTCGTTGCCCTGAACGACAAGCAACCGGTTTTGGGCAAAGTCCTTGTCGGCGACATACCAAGGCTCTTGTTGACAGCCCTTGACACCGCCTATGGCAAGCCCCTGTCTTTGTCCGATGGTGTAGTACATCAAGCCATCATGCCGACCCAGAACTCGCCCCTCCAAATCTACAATATCGCCCGGATTCGACTCGATGTAACGTTTCAGAAAGGTACCAAAAGGCCTTTCTCCAATAAAGCAAATTCCTGTCGAATCAGGCTTGTTGTGCACCTTCAAGCCCGCCTCCAGAGCCACTGACCGAACCTGACTCTTGGTCATGTCCCCGACCGGAAACACCACTCTGGACAGGCGGTCAGCACTCACTCTGTGCAGAAAATAGCTCTGATCCTTGTTGGAATCCATGCTTTTAAGCAGCCGAGTCTGACCTTTCGTTTTCTTCACACGAGCATAGTGGCCGGTAGCAAAGGCATCTGCCTTTAACTCATGCAGGGCATAGTCCAGGCATTTTTGAAATTTAATTCTCTGGTTGCAGAGAACATCGGGATTGGGCGTGCAACCCGAACGAAACTGGTGCAGACACTGAGCAAAGACTTCGTCCCAGTAATCGGCGGAAAAATTAACCCTGTGCAGGGGAATTTGCAGCTGCTCGCAGACCTCCTGAGTATCACGCAGGTCGTCCAAATCCGTGCAGTACTGAGTGCCGTCATCCTCCTCCCAGTTCTTCATAAACAGCCCTTCCACCCGAAAGCCCTGTCTTTTGAGCAAGAGTGCTGCAACCGATGAGTCGACGCCGCCAGACATGGCGACGACAATGCGGTGCGAGTGGGTTTTTTTGCTTGCAGTCGAACTCATGAGAATTGCAGTGCAGGTGACAGATTCGAAAAAGAGAACCGCCCAAAGAGTCAGAGAGTTTTTGCCAATAGCCTTCGAGTTTGTCATTATAGCCATGCAGTTGTCATCCGCCGACGACGGCCCAGGCAGACAGCCTTGAGCAGAAACTATTGACAGCCTTGAGCAGAAACTATTGACAGCCTTGAGCAGAAA
>RKSB01000182.1 GCA_007571095.1 K189A clade bacterium
TCGACTCGTCCGCCAAAATGCTGTGCCATCGCCTGCATGCCATAGCAGATGCCAAGCACGGGTACTGACAGTTCGAATATCGCTGGCGGAATTTGCGGCGCGCTCTCAAGTGCTGCCGACTCAGGCCCGCCGGAAAGAATGACTCCGACAGGTACAAGGTCATGTATCGTTCGGGCGGCTACCTCGTACGAATGAATTTCGCAATAGACGCCGGCCTGGCGAACTCTGCGGGCGATCAACTGAGTGTATTGGCTGCCAAAGTCGATAATCAGAACGAATTCGGCAGTGGGCACCGGCTGCACTATCGGCCTCCCCGGGCGAAACGAAAAAAAAGAGCACCGGAGTCAGGGTGCTGAATCCGAAAGGCTGTGAATGCAGAAAACAAGGTCGCTCTAGCTGACCGGATAGTTGGGAGCCTCTTTGGTCGGCGTGATGTCATGCACATGGCTCTCAACCATGCTGGCATGAGTAATCCGAACGAACTCGGCACTTGTCTGCAATGTCGAAATATCGGCTGACCCTGTGTAGCCCATGGCCGAGCGCAGGCCGCCCATCAACTGATGCACAACCTTGTCTATGGGCCCCTTGTAAGGCACTCTGCCCTCTATGCCCTCGGGTACCAGCTTGTCGACACCGGCGGCGGTATCCTGAAAATAGCGATCAGCCGAACTGCGGGCCTGGGACATGGCCGCCAGCGACCCCATGGCGCGATAGGACTTGTAGGTACGTCCCTGATACAGTTCGACTTCGCCCGGTGCTTCCTCAGTACCGGCGAGCAGGCTGCCCACCATGACCACCGAGGCACCGGCTGCTATTGCTTTGGCGATGTCGCCGCTGTAGCGTATTCCGCCGTCGGCGATGACCGGCATATCCTGTTCGTCGGCCAGTTCCATGACATTGGCGATGGCGGTGATCTGGGGTACTCCGATACCGGTGACTATTCGAGTGGTGCAGATGGAGCCGGGACCAATACCGACTTTCAGGGCGGCGGCACCGGCATCAATCAGGGCCTTGGCGGCAGTCGTGGTGGCAATGTTGCCGGCAACCACCGGCAGGTCGCTGTAGCGTCCGGCGATGCGGCTGACTATGTCAATGACCTTCTGGCTGTGGCCGTGTGCGGTATCGACCACCAGCAGATCGACACCGGCTTCGACCAGAGCGGCGGCACGATCATCGGTGTCGGGACCTGTGCCAATCGCCGCCCCCACTCGAAGCCGGCCTTCCCTGTCCTTGGTGGCGTCAGGAAAACGGCGGGCGCGGTCTATGTCTTTGACTGTGATCATGCCTCGCAGATGAAACTCGTCGTCAACAATCAGCAGCTTTTCGATGCGGTGGCGGTGAAGCAGATCCAGTGATTCGGCCTCGCCTGTGTCCTCGCTGGCCACCACCAGACGGTCTCTCGGCGTCATGATGTGCGTAACCTTTTTCTTCATGTCGGTCTCGAAGCGCATGTCCCGACTGGTTACTATGCCCACTACTACGCCTTCATCGACCACAGGCACGCCGGATATTCGGTGGTGGCGAGTCAGCTCAAGCAATGCCTGGACGTTGGCATCCGACCCGATGGTCACAGGATCCCTGATGACTCCGGTTTCGTACTTCTTGACTCGATTGACTTCGGAGGCCTGCTCCTCGACCGAGATGTTGCGATGAATAAACCCGAGTCCGCCGAGCTGGGCCAGAGCAATCGCCAGACGAGATCCGGTTACCGTATCCATGGCTGAGGACACCAGCGGAATATTCAGATCGATGTCGGCGGTCAGGCGGGTTTTCAGCGAAACCTCAGAGGGCATCACTGTCGAATGTCTCGGTAGCAACAGGACATCATCGAAAGTCAGGGCTTCCTGAACAATGCGTAGCAAGTGAGTTTCCGGGCTGCCAAGAATGGCCCTTCATTGTAGGCTGAACAGAGGTCAATGTCGATAATCGCCAGCCAGCCTTTGCGGTGAAGAGAGTGAAGGAGGCATAGTCGGAGGTCGGTTGCCAAGTGCGTACTTTCAGGCGGTCGATATCGGCGGTCAGGCCTTCTTCTGTCGAGCTACTGGCCGACAGTTGGCCGTGTGCGGTCTTCAGCACCGACCCGAGTTGCCACTGGTGTACACGGGTCTCCGGCTTTGGTGGCGAACCTCGAAGAGCCAGAGTGTATCCCGATAGCCGCGAATGCTGGCATCGGAACAGAGGCCAATGTCGATAATCGCTAGCCGGCCTTTGTGGTGGAGAGAGCCAAAGAGGCATAGTCGGAGGTCGGTTGCCACGACAGTCGCCTGCCTTGTTCGCCTGCCTTTGTGCGAGCATCATCGGCAATGCAGAGATCGGCCACTGCTACCAATCTGCCGCCGTCAAAAAGCAGGGGTAGCAGAGGTCTGCACCAGGGCGGTACGGCCAACTCCTGAAATACCTTTGACAGAGGCCGTCTGACTCCCTGAAGCAGAATTCGGTCGGCGGGCTGCCAACTGCGTACTTTCAGGCGGTCGATATCGGCGGTCAGGCCTTCTTCTGTCGAGGTGCTGGCCGACAGTTGGCCGTGTGCGGTCTTCAGTACCGACCCGAGTTGCCACTGGTGTACACGGGTCTCCGGCTTTGGTGGCGAACCTCGAAGCAGCCAGAGTGTATCCCGATAGCCGCGAATGCTGGCATCGGAACAGAGAAAGTGAGGGCTTCGGGCTGCCATGATCTGCCGGTCAAGCTCGTGATGCTGGGCTTCGGTCAGACACCAGACCGAATGCAGATTCAGCCAGGTATGCAGCAGATTGAGCCTTCTGGGCTGAGTAAGCCGTCTGTAGGCCGATTTGCGAATATGCAGGGGCGGAGCAATCGAGGAAAGAGCGAGTCGTACCAGGTCCTCGTGAGCGGTTTCCGTCAGAACCTTTCGGGCTGCCTCCATGCGAGTGGCCAACTGGCAGATTCGGCTTTCGGCCTGTGGCCAGTACTGGTTCAGGGCCGGTAGCAGATGTTGCCGGAGCCTCACTCTTTCGACATCGAGCGAGGCATTGGCCGGGTCTTCGAGCCAGCACAGGTTTTGTCGAGTGGCGAATTCGCTCAAAACCGTACGCGGTAACGTCAAAAATGGCCGGACCAGAGACCCTTAGCCCAGAGGACGGCTAAGGCGCATCCCGCCCAGTCCGCCGCCAC
>RKSB01000047.1 GCA_007571095.1 K189A clade bacterium
GAGTCGATGCGAGCCAGACTGCTGACAAAAACTCGCTGATTGGGCAGGGTTCCGTTTTCGACAATCGCCACCGGAGTATCCTTGTCCATGCCTCGACCAAGCAGGGTTGAGGTCAGAGCGGGCAGGTTTTTTCGGCCCATGTAAAAAACGATGGTTTGATCCGACCTGGCCAGTTCAGGCCAGTCGAGATGCATCTCGTCTTCCTTGAGGTGGCCGGTTACAAACCTCACCGACTGAGCATAGTCCCTGTGAGTCAGAGGTATACCGGCATAGGCTGAGCAGCCGTTGGCAGCGGTGATACCTGGCACCACGCGAAAAGGTATCCTGTGGTCGATCAGGCCTTCTATTTCTTCGCCGCCTCGGCCAAACACGAAAGGGTCCCCTCCCTTCAGGCGCAAAACCTTCTTGCCTTCGACTGCGTAAGAGACCATCAGCCGATTGATTTCTTCCTGGCGAAACATCTTGTACTCGCGCTTTTTTCCTACATACAGACGATCGGCGTCTCGGCGGCACAGATTGAGCACTCCCTCTGAAACCAGATTGTCGTAGAGGACTATGTCGGCCTGTTGCATGAGCTGAAGTGCATTCAAGGTCAGAAGCCCCGGATCACCGGGACCTGCACCGACCAGATAGACCTCGCCCTGCACTTGCTCTGGTGCCGCCAGCAGTGCCTGAAACTGCTGTTCCGCTCGCACCCTGTCGCCGGCCAGAACCGCGCTGGCTGCTGGCGAATCAAAGAATGCCTCCCAAAATCGCCGCCGAGCGGCTGAATCGGAGAAGTGCTCCTTGATTCGGTTGCGGTAGCGGCCTGCAAAACTCGCCAATTCGCCAATTCGGGCAGGTAGCAGAGCCTCCAGACGTTCACGCCAGCGGCGAAGCAGTACAGGTGAGCGACCCGCACTCGACAGGGCCACAAGAAAGGAACCCCTGTCGATAATGGATGGAAAAATAAAGTTACAGGCTTCAAGGTCATCGACTGCGTTGACCAGCAGGCCCAGCACTTCGGCTTTTGCCGACAGCGTTCGATGGAGTGCCTTGTCGTCGGTGGCCAGTACAATCAGCCGATAGGCCGTCAACTCAATATCATCAGAAAAGGGCTGCCGGCGAATGCGGCCATGCGTTCGGCTTACCAGATCGGCGAGTTCATCTTCGATATGCGTAGCAACCAGATCAATCCTTGCACCGGCAGATGCCAGCAGCCGTGCTTTGGCGAGTGCGGTTTTGCCGCCGCCGACAAGCAGGCAGGGCCTCTGCTTAAGGTCCAGTACAAGCGGCAGATACTCCATGCTCAGATCAGGTCAATGCCTTCCATCCAGGGTGCCAGAACGCCAGGTACTCGAATGTGGCCTTGCTCGTCCTGAAAATTTTCCATCACGGCAACCAGCGTCCGACCCACCGCCAGGCCGGATCCGTTGACCGTATGGACCCACTCGGTTTTGCCTTCAGGTGTCCGGTATCGAGCCTGCATTCGGCGAGCCTGAAAATCCACAAAATTGCTACAGGAGGAGATTTCCCGATAGGCATGCTGGCCGGGCAGCCAGACTTCCAGATCGTAGGTTTTGGCGGCCGCAAAGCCCAGGTCTCCCGTGCACAGTTCGACCACCCTGTAGGGCAGTTCAAGCAGATCCAGAACGCTTCGGGCGTGTCGAGTCAGCTCTTCAAGTGCCGACTCCGAATCTTCGGGTTGAACCACCTGAACAAGCTCGACCTTGTCAAATTGATGCTGCCGAATCATGCCTCTGACATCCTTGCCATAACTGCCTGCTTCTCGGCGAAAACAAGGCGTCAGGGTGACCATCTTCAAGGGCAGGTCGGCACCGTCTGTAATCGTCTCCCGAACTATATTGGTTGCCGACACCTCTCCGGTGGCAATCAGATAACGTTCTTCCTGTCCGGAAATCCTGAACTGGTCGTCGGCAAACTTGGGCAGTTGGGATGTACCGATCAGGCTGTCGGCACTGACGATGTAGGGTGCGTAAATCTGTTCGTAGCCATGCTCCTCAATGTGCAACCTGAGCATGAACTGAGACAAGGCATTGTGCAGCCTGGCCAGCGGACCTTTAAGGACGCTGAATCGGGCACCGGAAATACGGCGGGCGGCGTCAAAATCCAACTGGCCTGTAGCCTCTCCCAGCACCACATGATCTTGAGGCTCAAAGTCAAAACGGGGCGGCGTGCCTGCGAGCTCCAGCACTTGATTGGCCGATTCATCGGCTCCGTCGGGTACCGAAGGGTCTGGCAGATTGGGAATGGTCAGCATCAAGGCCCGAAAAGCTGTTTCGGTACGAGCCAGTTCTGATTCGAGGTGACTCAGCGACTCACTCCACCGAGACACTTGCGACTCCAGAGAGGCAGTGTCCTGCCCCTGTGCCCGAAGCCTGCCGATGGCTTTGGAGTCCCGATTTCTTTGTTGACGCAGCTCGTCCACCTGTTGGTGCAACTGACTGCGTGAAGCCGTTAAATGGTCCAGCTGTTCGAGGTCCAGCTCAAAGCCGCGTCGCCTCAAGCCATCTATGACCGACTGCCGGTTGCGTCTGAGTAGTTTGGCATCAAGCATGGCTGAATAATGGCGAAATAGACCTAAAGGGCCGTTCTCTATTCGTCGATAATCCGGCCTGCCGGCCAGATTTTTCGCCCCAGTAGCCATCCGGCAAAGGCCATCAGAATGCAGAGGACAAGACTCAAGGTAATATAAACCAGAGCGGCTCTCCAACGATTTTGTTGCAGCATGGACATGACCTCCAGAGAGAAAGCCGAAAACGTGCTAAACGAACCCAGCACCCCTACCAGCAGAAAGCTTCGCCACTCCGGCCTCAGGGCCACATGCTGCATCAGCCAGTAAAAGACGAACCCCGCCAGCAGTGAACCCAGAACATTGACCAGCAGGGTTCCGAGCGGAAAACGTTCGGCGGTGGCAACCAGAGGAAGCCAGTAAAAGGCATAACGCAACAGGGCACCCAGAGCACCACCGAGGGCGACGGCCAGCAGAGCGGCAAGATTCATTTGCTGCTGAGCCTTCGGTCTATTGTACCCAATCGCCTGTCTCGTCGTTGACCTCGATATTGTCGGGAGGCACGAAACGAAAACTTGCAGGCTTGAGTTGCGGGTTGATCTTCACTCTGCTGAAGGTAAACACGGTCGTCTGGTCATTGTGGTTCGTCAGTACAAGCTGGTCTATCTTTCTGTTCCTGAAAGTGACTTCCAGACTATCAAAATAACTGACTTTATTGATGGGGAACAAAGTAAAGATCTGATAATTTTTTCCGCTGGGCTGACGTTTGACCTCAAAGGTATCAGCCGTGTTGTCAATGCCCCCAAGTAGCAGCAGGGCAATCGATTCATCGGGGTTGTACTCAAAGGGGCGACGGGTAGCCTGCAAAAGATCCGGGTCATAGAGCCAGATGACCTTGCCGTCGCTGACAATCAACTGAGAGTAAGGCTTGAGTACCTCCCATCTCAACTGGTGGGGTCGAATGACCGACGCTTTGCCGAAGACCCTTTCAAGCACTCTGCCCGAAGGGTCGAACAGGGTTTGCTGAAAATTCAGCGACAGGCTCCGATAGTCGGTCAGCAGCATATTCAGGTCGTTGATGGCTGACGGGCGAGCCGAAGAGACGGCTGCACAAACAAGCAGACAGGCGCACAAAAAAAGACGTTCAGGGCTTCTCATCGTCAAGCACCAGAATCTCTCTGTTACCGGCACTGTCGGCTCCGCTGATAATGCCATTGACCTCCATTGAGTCAATCAGACGGGCTGCGCGGTTGTACCCTACCCTAAGCTTGCGCTGCACCGACGAAATAGTCGGGCGTCGGCTGTCCAGAACAAATTCAACCGCTTCCTGATAAAGCTCGTCTTCGTTCTCAAGAGGGGCCAAAGTATCCGCTTTGCCGGTGCCTGCTTCTTCGGTCTGGATTCGGGAAATATAATCGGGCGAACCCTGTTGCCGCCATCTCTCGGCCACTCTGTGTACTTCGTCGTCGTCAACGAAAGCACCGTGTACTCGAATGCTTGACGAAGTACCCGGCGGCAGAAAGAGCATGTCGCCATGGCCGAGCAGCTGCTCGGCTCCACCAGCATCGAGAATGGTTCTCGAATCAATTCGGGACGAAACCTGAAAACTGATGCGGCCGGGAATATTTGCCTTGATCAGCCCGGTAATCACATCCACCGACGGCCTCTGAGTGGCCAGTACCAAGTGAATGCCGGCGGCTCTGGCCTTCTGGGCAAGCCGAACAATCAAATCCTCTACCTTTCTGCCGACCACCATGATCATATCGGCAAACTCATCGATCACCACCACGATCACCGGCAGAGGCTTCAGTTCGTCGCCAAAATCCGAGGACGGGTCTTTCAGCGGCCTGCCTCGTGCAATTGCCTGACTTGCCTTGTCGTTAAAACCCGCCAGATTTCTGACTCCCAGATCAGACATCAGGCTGTATCTTCGCTCCATCTCGTTAATACACCAGAGCAGGGCATTGGACGCCTTGGGCATATCCGTAATCACTGGTGTCAACAGGTGAGGGATGCCGTCGTAAACGGAAAGTTCAAGCATTTTGGGGTCAACCAGAATCAGCCTGACCTGGTCTGGCGACGACTTGAAAAGTATCGACAGCAGCATGGCGTTGACACCCACGGATTTGCCCGAGCCGGTGGTACCGGCAATCAGCAGGTGAGGCATTCGGGCCAGATCGGTACAGACGGGTCGACCAGCCACGTCTTTGCCCAGAGCGATCACGGTTCCGGAAGAGATGGCCCGGTACTCCTCAGAAGTAATGATTTCGGCCAGCCGAACGATTTCCCTGTGAGTATTGGGTATCTCGATACCAACACAGGTCTTGCCCGGAATAACCTCTATGACTCGCAGGCTGGACACTGCCAGGCTTCTGGCCAGGTCGGTGGCCAGAGCGGTGATCTTGGACGCCTTGACACCCGCTTCCGGCTGTAGCTCATAGCGAGTAACAACCGGGCCGGGGAAAGCCTCTACTATCTCGGCCTTGATACGAAAATCGAGCAGCTTTTGTTCCAGCAGTTGACCCATTCTGGTTAAATCTTCAGGGCTGTCTACCCGCCTGTCCTGCGGTTTGGGAGCAGTCAGCAGAGAAACCGGCGGCAGTTGTGCGGTCGGTTCTGGCAAAGCAGCCATCCTGGCGGGCTTCTTGGTGCTTTTGCTTTTCGTCAAACCACCGGCAGGAGCTTTTGGGAGTTTGTTCGACGAATCGCCGGAAGGCTCATCGACCAAAGCGGGCGTTTTGTCCTGAACAAGTTCAATGTCCTCTGCTGTTGGCGGCGAGGGTGCCACAGGTTCGGCCAATGAGACCTCTTCCTGTGAGAGTGGAGCAGGCTGAGACTCAGGATTGAGACTTTTTGTTGCGTTTTTCGCCTTTCGTCTGAAGGCAAGGCGAAAACGCAATTGTGAATAGACATTTGTCGCCATTCTTGTGGCCTTTTGCGTCAATGCAACCAGCTGACTCAACAGGGCGATAAGCAGGGAGCCCGAACGGTCTATCAGCATCAGCCACGACAGGTTGGTGGTCAGCACAAAGCCGATCATGCAAATGGCAGTCAAGATCAGCGAGCCGCCGACAACTCCCAGAAGAGTGACCGAATAACCACTTAAATGGCTGCCGATAATGCCGCCGGCACTGGCGGGCAGGTAATCGGTTGCCACGTGCAGGGAAGCCAGGCTGCAACCGGAAAGTATCAACAGCAGGCTGCCAAAAACACGCCAGACAGCCGTCAGGGCGGAAAAGTCCAGCCGATGCCCCAGCAATCGCAAAAAGAGGGGTAAGGCGAGCAGTACCGGTATCAGCCAGGCCAGCCAGCCGAACAGCTGCAACAAAAACTGGGCGAGAAAGGCCCCTGTAATACCGGCCAGATTGGAGACATCACTCTGTCCATGAGTGCTAGTCGAAAAATGCCCCGGGTCATCGGGAGAGTAGCTCGCCAAAGCCAGCGACAGAAAAGCGACACCGGCGGCCAGAACCAGAAAACAGCCCTCACGAACCGCCTGGGCAATCGGATGAGCCGAAGAAGAATCTGGGTGAAAATCGCTTTCTTCCGTCATTAATGCCCTGTTCGCAGTCAATTCGGCCCAAAGGCCCTTCGGTTTATTGTACAACCCTGATGTTCATGAATTCAGGCGGTTTGGTCAGGAAAACCTCGTATCGGACCAGTGCCAGGCAATCCGGCGAGTGCTTTTTGTTACACTGTCAGCAAATCTTTTGAGCGGTTCAGCAACTTGGCAGTCAAGCAAAGAGTCACCGACGAGATATGGACCGATCAAAGGATCAAGGGTTTTCTCGACTACAAGCCCTGGAATTCCAGTTCGGGTGCCGATTTTCAGTTGCTTTATCGCGCTTACAAATACATGCGGCCGAAGGATTTTGGCCGGTTTCTGGTTTTCTTCTGTGGAGCCGGCCATGATCTGGAGGCCACCGATGATCGAGGCAGAAGGCTTGAGCAGGTCATCGAAAATCATCGTTTTGCAGAACTTTTTATCGCCGAACTCAGACGAGCTCGGCAAACAGCTTCGCCCGAAACACCAGCATGTCCGACAGCGACCACCGCAGGCTGCTGATTTTGGGCTCCGGCCCGGCCGGCTACACGGCCGCGGTTTATGCCGCCAGAGCCGGTCTTGAGCCCTGCCTGATCACCGGCCTTGAAGTAGGCGGGCAACTGGTCAACACCACAGATGTCGACAATTGGCCGGGCGACAGCGAGGGCTTGCAGGGGCCCGATCTCATGTCGAGAATGCAGCGGCATGTTGAAAAACTGGGAGTCGAGCTTGTTCAGGATCATATTGTCAGTGTCGATCTGGCCAGCCGCCCCTTCAGTCTGACGGGTGATCTCAAGCCCTATACCAGTGATGCCGTCATCATTGCCACCGGTGCTTCAGCCAAATTTCTGGGGCTGGCCTCAGAAGCCAGGTATTCGGGTCGTGGTGTCAGTGCCTGTGCGACCTGCGACGGATTCTTTTTTCGCAATCAGGTGGTGAGTGTTATCGGCGGCGGCAATACGGCTACCGAAGAGGCCCTCTATCTGTCCAATCTGGCCAGCCGAGTCTATCTGGTGCACAGGCGGGATTCGCTTCGAAGCGACAAGGTATTGCAGGACCGACTCTTTGCCAGACAGAATATTCAGTGCATCTGGAACCACCGGCTGGATGAAGTACTGGGCAATGACTCGGGTGTTACTGGCATTCGCATTCGCAGCACCGTCGATGCCGACAAGCTCTCGGAAATTGAACTGCAGGGTGTATTCATCGCCATAGGCCACACGCCGAATACGGACATCTTCGCCGGCCAGCTTGCCATGAACAATGGTTACATAGTCACACGAGGCGGATTTTCCGGCGGTGCCACCGCCACCAGCCGACAGGGTGTCTTTGCCGCCGGAGATGTCAGTGATTATCACTACCGCCAGGCCATTACATCGGCGGGCTTCGGTTGCATGGCCGCTTTGGATGCTGAAAAATATCTGAATGAAAGGACCTAGAATTCAGTGAGCCGACAGTCTGGAATGCAAATACCCTGGCTTGACCCCTCCTTGATGTTCCCCGACCCCAACTCGGCAAGCAGCGAGCCCGACGGCCTGCTGGCTATCGGTGGAGACCTTTCTCTCGACAGGCTTAAAGCCGCCTACCGTCAGGGCATATTCCCTTTCTATCAGACAGACCCGCCCGAGTCGCCCGTCCTCTGGTGGTCGCCGGCCTTTCGGGCCGTCCTCTTCGTTGGTCATCTGCACATTTCCCGCAGCCTGAAAAGGCAACTGAGAAAAAAGCACTTTCGAGTGAGCATGAATTTGGATTTTGGCGGTGTGATTCAAGGGTGTGCGAGCCGACCACAGACCTGGATTACTCCAAAAATGAGGGCGGCCTACACAGCACTGCATCGACAGGGGCTGGCTCACAGCATCGAGGTTTGGGAAGACGCACATCTGGTCGGCGGACTCTATGGAGTCAGCCTGGGTCGCATATTTTTTGCCGAATCCATGTTCAGCAGACGTGCCAACGCCTCCAAGATAGCCATGGTCTATTTGCAGGGCGAACTCAAAAGACGCGGCTATCCGATCGTCGATTGTCAGTTACAAAACCCTCATCTGGAACGCATGGGAGTCACTGAAATTCCACGCAAGAACTTCCTGAATATTCTACAAGGCCATGTCGATGCAGCCGGCCCTTCTGAGCCCTGGTTTGATCCTCGCCTTGAACTTGAGCTTTCGGCGTGAACGACTGCAGGCCCATCTTCCTCAAGACCGAGCCACACGTTTGCAGTTACCTGCCGGGCCAGCGTTCGACCATGCTGTTTGCCCTGCTGGAGGATTCGGAGGACAGCAATCTTTGCTACAACATTCTGAGCGAACTCGGATTTCGGCGTAGTGGCGATTATCTGTATGCCCCCGACTGCAACACCTGTCGGGCCTGCATTCCGATTCGCATTCGAGCCGCCGATTTTCGGCCCAGAAGGCTGCACAAACGTGTTCTTCGATCCAATCAGTTCCTGAAGGTTCGAGAAGAAGATGCTCGAATGACACCGGAAGTTTTGGCTGTCTACCAAGATTACATTGCCGCCCGCCATGCCGACAGCAACATGAATCCGGCCAGCGGCGAGCAGTTCAACAATTTTCTCCTGAGCAACTGGAGTGATACTCGTTTTCTGGAGTTCCGGTTACCCACAAACAACAGGCTTGTTGGCGTGGCCGTCACCGATCGAACCGAAAACTCCCTGTCGGCTGTCTATACCTTTTTTGACCCCGCCTATTCTGCAAAAAACAGCCTCGGCACCTACGCCATCCTCTACCAGATCAAACTCGCCCGCAACGAGGGTCTGGATTATGTTTATCTCGGCTACTGGATCAGGGACTGCAACAAGATGAGCTACAAGAGCAGGTTTCGGCCCTACCAACTGCTATTGAACAAGCGATGGGTTGAGTTCCAGTAATCCTTCCTCAGAAGCGGATACCCCTTGTTGGGTTTGCTTTTTTTGAGGGCCTCCATCACACCGAGAGCCCTTCCAGCCAGGGCAGCTTGAGTTCAACTGACGGCCCGAAGACGAGGCCTGCTCAAAGGCATTCAT